>JAFCZD010000463.1 GCA_019314525.1 Deltaproteobacteria bacterium | reverse complement strand
CCGCTGAAACATGATACGAGACCCGAATCGCTGGCCGTAGGATGGTGAAGAGCACCCACTCGTCGACGTCGACCATCTCGTCTGTTCCGCCGCTGACGCCGAGGCCGACGCCCTCTTTAAGCGTGATGGCCGCGGAGGCCGTGACACGCACCTCGGCCAAATCGAGGGTGGCGCTCGACGTATCGCCGAGGGCATCAAAGGCTTGGGAGACCTTGCAGCAATGCGTGGCGATAGAGCCGATGCGGATGCCACCTCCGTCGTGAGCCTGGACCTTGAACGCGGAGATCGGCGCGTGATTGAAGAGCACCGAAACATCTTGGAGGTGAGTACCCACCACGTCTTTGGTCCCAAGGCTGGTGCCTGCGCTGTCGAAGGCTTCGAGGATCATCGCCCCGACGCTGCCCGTGGGGCCCGTGCCACCCAATATCTTGTAGGAGACGCCGAGCTGGGGGGAGGCGAAGGAAATATGCATCCACTCATCGCCGTCGATCATGTGGTCGACCACGCCCAGCCCGCCATTGTTCAGCACGTGGATCACATCCGAGGCGGTGATCGTTATCCCGCCCTCTTCGAGGGTGGCCTGATCAAAGGTGCCGAGGTTGTCAAAGCGCACGACCGAGCAGGTCCCCTGGGGCCCTGAATCTGTCTCACCCGTGTCCGGCTGAATATCGGGCTCGGCGTCCGCAGGCGGTGAAGTGTCGGCGTTGCCGTCTACCTCTGTGCTGCCGTCCAAAGGTTGGCCGCCGTCTGGTGGTCGCTCATGACTCGAGCAGCCCAACAGGCCACACGCCACGCAAAGACTGGCTACCAGCCAGGTGTTTTGAAAGGTCTTCATGGACATCTACCCCTCCCGCTCTCAAGTCGATCACGTCAATGGGCTGACGGTAGCCAAGCACCCATGCATTTTCAACCGAAGCATATAGACCCAACGCCGTGCCTGCCGCCCAGGCCATACCCATCGTCAGCAGCAAGGCCCGTGTGGTGGGAAAGATCCTCCAGGGTAGACCCTGTCTATCAAGCGCCAATATGTGCACTGCAATATCGCCCAACGGATTTATTGCACAAGGCCTGGAGATCTCATAGTCTTGCAATAACGCAGATGCACAACAACGGGACGTTCTCATGCCCGACCCCACCGTCATCATCAAGAAATATGGCAACAGGCGGCTCTATGATCTGGAGCGCAGCCAATACATCACCCTCGAGGGCCTTGCTGAGCTGATCAAGTCAGGTCGGGATGTGAAGGTGGTGGACGCCAAGACCAGCGCTGACCTCACCAAGAAGGTGCTCTTACAGATCATCACAGAGCAGGAGAACGACAAGGATCTCTTTCCGATCTCTTTCCTCAAACAGATGATCCAGCTGGGTGACACCTTGGCCCGCGAGTCGCTACATCGCTATCTTGGCTTGAGCTTCGAGACGTTCCTCAATGCCCAACACGATTTTGAAGAGCGTTACCGCAACACTGCGGGAAACATCATGAACCATCAGGAGCCCGGTGAGATCGAGGTACTCAAAGGACAGGTGAATCAGATTCAGCAGATGCTCGCCAAGCTCAGCGCGAAGTAGCGGCCGCCGCTATTTTGTCTTAGCGGCTCTATCGAGGATCACGAGCTGCTTTTTGAGCTCGGCGCGGCCGGTGGTGGAGGTTTCGAGGGTGAGGCGTGAACGGATCAACGCCTGGGCATCGCGATGTTTGCTCAGCCGCAGCGCGCTCGCCGCGGCGAGGCGTACTTCGAGCACCTGATGCTTCAGGAGGGGTTGGACTCGTGCTAGAGATTTGGGCCCCACGATCATCGCGTAGGAGCGCAACGCCTGGCCTAGATCAAGCATCGCGAGGCCTCGCTTCTCGCGGCTGGTTTCATCGAGCACGTGTTCGAGCAACGCGCGCGTCTCCATGCCCGGGAAGTGGCGTAGCGTCGTGAGCGCGCGGTTGCGCGCCAGACGGTTACCGCGAGGCTCTTCGACGATCTCTCGCAAGACCACGTCTACGTCCAGGCCGTATTGCAGCAGCTGCCGCGCGGTGGGCGGCCGGTGACGAGCGGAGAGCGCCCGCTCTACTTTAGCGCGGAGGGCATCGGGTGTGGCCCAGACACTGGGGCTGGCCATGAGCAGGGTCATCGCGAGCAGAGGCATCATCTTGAGTGGGTGCTTCATCGTCCTCTCCTCACTTCACCAAGGGGTTGTCGAGCATCACGCGGACTTGCCCCGCGGACAGCTCGTTGCCTTCGAAATCTTGTGTGCTCTCCGCCGCCCAGAACATTAGGTTTGACGAGCTGCCGTCAGTGTCAGGCAGATGATCCACGCCCCGGCACCATTGAGCACCGCCCCAGCCCGACTGACAGACGAGGTTGTCGCCACAGGGACAGGGGCAGGTGACCTCGTTGGTTTCCTGGTCGAAGCCAGGGTTGAAGTCGCTCTCGACGTTATGAAAGAGCCCGAGGAAGTGACCGATCTCGTGGGCCATGGTGTGGCCTGGGTTATAGCCGTATTGCTCATAGCAGGCGGTCTGCATCGAGACGGCGATACCCGAGTTGACCTTTCCCACCACGGGGGGGCCAGGGATGCCACCTGAGATCCCGAGCGTTTGGCCGCCACCTCCCAACGAGTCTTCGATGCTGCGCACGAAGAAGAAGGTGAGGGAGCCTGCGGGGCGCGACGCGCTGTATTCGAAGAGCGAACCTGTTTCGGTGGAGTCCGCACCGATGTCGAGCACGCTGAGGCTGGGCGCGTTGACATCAAAAAAGGTCTCACTGCCGATCTGGAGGTTGGCGCGCTGCAGAATGCTCACTAGAGCCGTGCGTTGCCGGGTGAACCAGCTATGGTTTGGGGCGCTGGCGGCGCTGAGGGTCCCGGAAATACAGGGGTGATTGGCGAGGTTGACGAAGGCCCAGTTGATGTTGAGCGTGCCCCGAGCCTTGACGCCGAGCTGCGTGTAGAGCTTGACGGTGACATCCAGCGCCGGCTCTGAGGAGGTCGCCATGGTGTAGGTATAGATGCCAGGTTTGAGCGTCACATTGGAGGTGTTGGGCACCTGCATCGTGGAGATCTGATTGCTGTAGAGGTAGCGGTTGGGCTGGCTGTAGTAGTCACAGATCTCAGGTATCTCGAAGAGCGTCTTGCCGTCGGGATCTGTGAGGGTGCTCACCAGCGTGATCTCGTCCTTGGCGGCCGACTCGGTGGTGAGCACGATGCTCGTGGCGTTTTCGGGCACGTCGAAGCCGTAGTACTCAGCCGTGGAGAGGGTCCCAAGGGTGAAGGCGGCGCTTCCCTGGCGCGGCAGGCAGCCTTTGTAGCCCACGAGGGCGGCGTCGAGGATGAGCTTTGTACCCACACATTGGTGGCTCGTCGCGCAGAAGGTGTCATTGGCGCAACCCTCCATGCACCAGCCGTTGTAGCAATGACCCGAGGCGCAGTCGCCGTCAGCAGCGCAGGTTGCCCCCGCCACGCCCCCGCCCACGTGGGGCACGCAGGCAGCCGCAGCGTCATCGAATTTGCCGTTGACGGTGGTGTCGATCTTCTCCAAGCCGCACGCGTAGTCGCTGGGACACTCTGAACTGCCCTGGCAGAGGATCGAGCAGATGCGTCGCGTGGGCAGGCAGTAGCCGGTGGCGCACTCGGTGGTGGCTCCAGGTTGGCTGCAAGCCTCACCCATTAACTTGCCGGCTTTGGGGCCGCATTCTCCGGTGGCCGTGTCACAGCCAAAGCCAGGCAGGCACTCGTCATCGTGCTGGCAGGGAGGCACACATAGCCCATCCTGGCAGCGGTTGGGTGTGCAATCCGCGTGGGTCTTGCAGAGCCCCTCACAGCGCCCATCTTCGCCGCAATGGTCATCCCCTACGCAGTACATGTCTTCACCCGCGCAGCCAGGCCGACACACCTGGTACTGGCAAAGGTAGCCGTCGCGGCAGTCCTCATCCGTGGTGCAGTCGTCTAGGCACCACTGATAGGTGAAGAACTCGGAGCAGGTCGCCCCAGCAGCGCAAGCCGTGTCCTCACCACAGTTGGCGAGGCAGTAGCCGCCAGGGAAGAGCGCATCGGTGGCGCAGTAGCGGCTATCACAATCGTCATTATTGCTGCAGTCCGCACCGATAGCGCCCTTGGCGGGAGGCTTGGGCACATGGCTGTCAGCACCTACAGGGTTGCCGCTATCACCGCAGCCCGCCGTCACAACGATGGATAATGAGATAATCGAGTAAGCGAGATAACAGGTAAGCCGTCCGTACAAGATCCCTCCTTCTGGTATGAGCCAGGTGGGTCGGCGTTGGCCGCTAGGTCAAAGACTATAGGCCACGAGGCAGGGTTCGGCGAGACGCGAGCACAACTACACGAAAAATTGACGGAAGTTCCAGGACGCTGGTCGAAATTAGAGCGGCGAAAAATGGAAGGTGCCCTTCAGATCTTCGGTAGCGCTGATATAGCTGCGCGATCCTTTGTCGTCTTTCCAGCTGAGGGCGCGGAATTGGTAGATCATGCCAGGCTCCAATGGGGCACCTTCCCAGGTATAGGACACGGTCTCGGATCCGCTCACAGAAGGCACGTCGAGGGCTTCGTGCACCAACTCACCAAACGCGTCATAGACGCGCAGCTCGTAGCCGCTCTCCGAGGAGTCGTCGGCCCAGACAAAGGTCGGCGCGGCGTCGGTGATCGTATCGATGCCCGTAGCGCCGGGGCTGACGACGGGCCACCGATGGACTCGTCAGGGTCGCGCACGAGGTCGTCGTTTTCAAAGGCCGCGAGTACCACATAATCGCCGGGAGGAACATTCTCGATGCTGAAGTCGCTGGCGACGTCGCCGGCGCGCAGCCCCGCGGGAGACTCTCCACGCTTCTGCAGCGCGTCGAAGGTCGACTCGCCGTTGGCGTCGAGGCTTACCACCGTCGCGCCGGCGACCGCTGTCGTCCAGCCCGTCAAAGACGCGGCCCTGCACTTCGAAGCGCGTGAAGCAGGCAGGCTCTCCATCGAGCACCAGCTCACAGATCAGGCCGTCGAGGCAAAGAACGAGGCTCCAACATGCCTTGGCTGGAAGATCGGTGT
>JAFCZD010001030.1 GCA_019314525.1 Deltaproteobacteria bacterium | reverse complement strand
TCCCGCCCTCGGATCCCGCCCCCTCGGCGGACACAGCCGCAGACAACCCCAGAGAGTCCAGCCCAATGGCGGCAGAACCTGCGAGCACCACCGCGCGCTCCATCACATTCTGCAACTCTCGTACATTGCCCGGCCAGCCATGGCGCTCGAGGGCCCGCTCTGCCTCAGAGGTGAGAGAGGGCGCCGTGCGGTGTTCACGCTGCAAGAGCGCCAAAAAATGCCGCGCCAGCGGAAGGATATCCGCCCGGCGCTCGCGCAAGGGCGGGATCACGATGGGAAAGACCGCCAAGCGGTAGTAGAGGTCCTCCCGAAACGTCCCCTTAGCGCGCGCCTTCTCCAGGTCTTGATTCGTCGCGGCGATGATGCGCACGTCCACTTGAATCGATTTTTCCGCACCCACACGCTCAAAGCGCTGCTCCTGCAATACACGCAAGAGCTTGGCCTGAACCGCCGGTGATGTCTCTGCTATCTCATCGAGAAAGAGCGTGCCTTGGTCGGCCTGCTCAAAACGCCCCAAGTGCCGACGCTCCGCCCCTGTGAACGCCCCTCGCTCGTGACCAAAGAGCTCACTCTCAAGCAGGGTCTCTGGCAGGGCCGCACAATTCACCGCGACAAACGCGCGTTCCCGTCTTTGACTGTGCACATGAATATGCTGCGCCACCACCTCTTTGCCCACCCCGCTCTCCCCCAATAAGAGCACCGTCGTATCCCGCGGCGCGACACGCTCCGCGGCGGTGAAGACCGCTCGAGATCGTTCATCCGTGGAGATATGTTGCGCGTTAGCCGCCGGCGCCGTGCCCGCGAGCGCCCGGCGCACGACGCTGCGCAGTGCGTCGGGGTCGGGGAGCGGCTTCGAAAGATAATCGAACGCGCCCAATCGCATGGCGTCCACAGCCCCCGGAATGCTACCAAAGGCCGTGAGCACCACAACCGGAAGCTCGGGGTAGCTCTCCCGCGCGGCAGCCAAAACCTCCAAGCCCGTAGCGCGAGGCATGCGAAGGTCTGTGATCACGAGCTGAAAGTCTGCGCCCAGGCGAGAGATCGCCTGCACGCCATCCTCCACTGCGTCCACAGCATACCCAGCATCTTCGAGGATGCGCACCCAGGATCCGAGCGGCCTCCTTCTCTACCTTGTCCTTGTCTACGCCCATCACCCACTCCTCAAAGGCAGCACCAACTCCGCGATGGTGCCGCCTCCCTCCCGCCGCAGCAACTGCAGCGAGCCGCCGTGCTGCATGAGGATCTGTCGCGAAACGCTCAGGCCAAGCCCTGTGCCCTCGGCCTTCGTCGTAAAGAAGGGCCGAAAGGCCTCTTCCTGCGGCCCATTCAACCCCACGCCGCGGTCCACGATACGCAACTCGACGCGGCCTCGAACCCCGCGCAGGGTGACCGTCACTAGCGCTTCAGTGCCCTCGGCCGCGGCCGTCGCCTCGATGGCGTTCTGCAAGAGATTGACGAACACCTGAATCAGAGAGTCAACCCCTCCATCGACCCAGAGACGCTCCTCGGGCGGGTCCACCAAGACCGCGACCTGGTGCCTCTCCGCCACGGGGGCCACGATTTCGACAGAGCGCTCTAGGAGTGGGAGCAGCTCCACGGGGCGCAAAGCGAGGGGCGCCGGGCGCGCATAGTCGAGCAGCCCATTGACGAGACGCTCCAGGCGCTCGGTCTCGCGAATGATCGTACCACAGCGAGCGTCCTCCTCGTGCGCGTCTTCACAGATCAGCTGCGCGTTGCCCTTAATGCTGGCCAGGGGGGTGCGCACCTCGTGCGCCAAGACCGCTCCGAGTTCACCAAGTTCTGCGAGGGCTTCTCGCTCGCGCAGGAGCGCCTCATTGCGACCTGCCCGACGCGCGATAAAAAAGAGCACAACGCCCAGCGTAATCAACAAAGCCCCGGTGGCTGCCGATAGAGCCAGAGTCGTGGTGGCCGAACGAAGCAGCGGCGCGGAGGCGCTGCGAGCCACACGCACCCGAACCAAGCGCATACGGTGCCGCCGTGGGCCCCAGGGGCGATGCGCGTCAGGGTGTGGTCGCTGCCCATGTGAGGGCGGCCTTCCCCGAAACTGTCTGCCCCAAGCACCCCGCAGACGGCGACCGGGGCCGAGAATGCGCCAATACTCAAGGTAAGCGCCGCGCACGCGCTTCATCTGCCCCTGCAAGCGAAGAACACCCACGACATCCGCCGGAACCTGCGTGGGCTCGTCGAGAGGTTCTGCGGCGAGACGCTCACCGTCGAGCCGGAAGAGGGAGATCCCCACATCGGACGCCCCCGCGTGAGCCTTGAGGATCTCTTTGGCCCGCTCCGGACTCGGCGGGGCGGGGTTCAGGCGCGCTGTGGCGGACACAGCGTTGGCGATCTCGATGGCGCGACTCTCCAGCACCGCCATGGCGGAATCATGAGCCTGCCGGTAGCTGAAAGTGGCCTGAAAGTGGCAGTGGTCGCCAGGCCCGTGGCCAGTAGCGCTGTGACCAGGAGCAGCCCGATCTGATAGCGGCTCACTGCAGAAAAGGCTTTGGGCGTGTGGTTCGTGGTGGTGTGTGTCATGGGATCTCGCGAGGTGGCATTGTAGCAGAAGGTCGCAACATTGATGCCAGGATCCTTGGGCGCGAGTGAAACATTCAAACCGTTTCGGTAGAACGCGACACTCACGCGGTGAATGAATCGTTCAGGCCCTGGCTGTCGCCCCTGCCCCGCAGAAAGCCGGTAGAACGCGACACTCACGCGGTGAATGAATCGTTCAGGCCCTGGCTGTCGCCCCTGCCCCGGTTCGCATCATCAAGTCACCTGAATGAACATTTTTGGGGAGACCTTGCAAACGGCCTGCGTATTCTCTTGTTACTAGCGAATCGGCCATTTGACCAACGCGTGCCGATGGCTCCTCTTGGCCCAGCCGGCCCCGCGGCGCCCGTCGCGCCCGTTGCACCCACGGCTCCTCTTGGCCCAGCCGGCCCCGCGGCACCCGCGGCGCCCGTCGCGCCGTCGACGATCTGTGGCCAGTACTTCAGT
>JAFCZD010000462.1 GCA_019314525.1 Deltaproteobacteria bacterium | reverse complement strand
GTGCATTTCGCAAGAACCTTCGAAGAAAAAGCCTTGAGAGGTCTCTCAAACTAGGCTAGAAGCTTTACTGCAGCAGCCATACCTTGCTCTTTGGAGCGCCAAAAGGAGAACGCACGCAGCCCAGTAGGTGAACACGTGGGTGAAATCAACAGACTCGCCGAGTATTTTGAAGGCCAGTCTTGTGTGCGATCAGCTAGCAGACACAGAGACCATTTTTGGGTTGCAGCCGACAGGCTGGTGGGCTTTAGTTCCCCCCATTAATGTATGACGCAGTCTGTAAATTGGTTGTAATGGTTCTTGGGACGCCACCCCCCTCTGTGCTTTACATGCGTTAATGGTGTTCAGAGAGCCGTAGAGCTTAGTTCAAGGTGCTTAACCCGTCTCGAGATAGTGTTGACTCACGCCAAAGCTGCTGAGTCGAAACTACGAGGCCCCGCTGGCCAAGCCAGCCCCGCTATCGCGAGCGGGTATGCGCCATGACGAGAAAAGGGGTCTTTTTGTGAAGCGCATTGCCCTCGTCATCGCGGCCACGATTCTTTGCAGCTCAGTTCCGGCTATCGCCCAGGTGCTCAACCCGGCGATGTCAGCACAAGCTAAGAAGAAGAAAATCTATCGTGGCAGTATGGTCACCTATGAAAACGTCTTTTCTGCTTACTCTTTGAGTGAGGGTGCACAGCAATCGTACGATCCCTACTACGCGATGTCTCTGACCTTCCTGCCCCAGATTTGGCTGCGGGACGATATGTTCGTGCAGGCACGGCTTGGTGCCGAGGTCGAGCTCACCCTCTCAGAGTCCACCGACACCAAGCGGGAGCCGGTGCTCACCGATCTTTCGTTCACCTATATGTGGACAGGGGCGTATACGATCCCTGGCGCAAAGATCGTCATCTCGCCCAATGCTCGCATGCGCTTCCCTACGAGCAAGGTAAGCCAGGCGCGCTCCATGCTCTTTTCCATCGCTTCTGGTTTCTCACTCACACGCAGCTTCAAGCTGCACAGTGGCAAGTTCTTCAACAACCTCATACTCAACTATGGTTTCCGCGTGGAGAAACCCTTCAATGAGTACACGACACGCCAGGTCGATGTCGCGTGTGGCAACATCAACCGCCCCGAGTGCTTGCATAGCGGCAGCCGTAACATCAACTGGCGCTTCTCCAACGCGTTCACCTTACGCACCAACGCGCATGCGAAGGTGATCCTCACGCTGCAGGTCGGCCTGATCAACGACCTGCTCTACGAGGGGGGTGAAATGGACAAGGTGCTCGCTGATGGGAGCGTCATCAGCATTCCAGCCACCACCAACAACCATAACGCCCTGGTTCAAGCGGCCTTCGATGTCACGGTGCCCGTGGCAAAGTGGCTCTATCTTTCTGGCGGGTTGATGTCCTTTCACAACCAGCTGAACCCCGACTCCACGCGCCAATTTCCCCTGCTCAACCGCGACATGATGTTCTACGTCGACGCGACGTTGCCCATCGCGCCTTTGGTGGAGCTTTTCGGGGGCTAGCTAAACGACATGACGCCCTAAGCCTCTTCGTCAGGGCTTAGTAGGTTTTGCTCTTTTTGAGTGTGTATAACGCAGCAGCATAGGACCTAATCTAAGGAGGTATCATAGATGTTTCGCCGCACGCTGGCAGGCTTGGCCGCAGTGGGGATGATCGCGCTGGCTTCGGGATGTGCCGAAGAGCAACCAGTGATCGACCGCACGGAAGCCAACGCATTGTCCAAGTCGCTCTTCACAGGTGAGTGGTTTTATAACCAGACGGTGGTTGACACCCCTAACCTCGAGCTCCCGGCCTTTATTCCCGTTGGGTCCACCAACTACTCTGGGGCCAAGCGCATTCGGTGGGATGTGCAAGAGAAGTGGCTCTACGCGCGAAAATCCTATGAGCATATCCGCGGCGCCACCCGCGAAGATGGTAACGGTCAGTCCACTGGCGGTACTGGGGACGAGCTGATCGATGAGGCCACGGGTGAGTTCAAGGGTTCCATCGTCGGGGCCTGGAGCATCAGCAGCCACTTCGACGTGCGCCGCGCCTACAACTCCACCACAGGGCAAGAGAGCAACGTGATCTCGGAGATCTCCAGCGACTGTAAATGGTACGACTGCAAGCACATGCGCGTCGACTGGTCCGAGAACAAAGCGCTGGATTATATGTTCCTCGACCATGACGAGGACCTGAAGAAGGAGCCCATGCCCTTCTACTTCCAGGACGAAGAAGACTCACGCTTCAACCCAATCTTCGACGAGAAGAACGGGTACATGGATATCGTCACTGCCATGACAGTGAACCCCGGCCAGGTGAGCTTCCAATGGGGCGGCCGCACCTACACCTATCCTCTGTGTTGGCTCTTTGGTCATGAGGTCGCAGAGTGCAGCACCATCGCGATCAAGCTGCGCCACTCCTTCTGGCGCCGTCACCCCAACCGCGATTACAAGCCACGTCAGCACGAGGGTGTGGTCACCGAGTGGTTTGGTTTCTTCACCAACGACCGCCTGCGCTGGGACAACAGGTCTGGCACCATCGTGACCAACAAGCAGCGTGTGATCAATCGCCACAACATCTGGGCGAATTGGCATTACGAAAACCAGCCTTGCAAGAGCGACGACGACTGTCAGGCGGCTGGCTCCGAGTGCGACACGATGATCAAGTTCTTCAAGATCGACACTTGGACGGACACCGACCTCGACGGCCTGCCTGACACTTTCGAAGAGGCCATGGGGCTCAACCCCAAGCGTGCCGACTCCGATGGCGACGGCATCATCGACCGTCGTGACGACACCCTCAGCGTGAGCGTCGCGTGGAACGAGGGTACGCCCACCGTCGCCAGCGAAAAGGCAGCCAACCAGCGCGCCGATATCCAAGACTATTATGCTTGGGCTTCAGCGCAGCAAGAATACCGCTGCACCATGCCGCAGTCCGAGCGCAGCCCACGCCCCGCGGCATATTTCAATACAGGTTACTTCCCTCGTGACCAGATATGCGACAGCGATGACGGCGGAACAGGCTACTGCGAGCAGTGGACGTGGAGCGCCGATAAAAAGGTGCGTAACCATCACGAGTCTACATGGTCAGCGGTGCACCAGGTCTCCAATAACTACGACGAGACCTTCTGGCGCATCTATTTGCGTGGCGCCTATGGCTGGTCCCAGCAGAAGCTCGACCAGTGGATCGCGACCCATGACCCCAACGACGCGATGTTCAGCGATGAGGATCGCGCTCAGCTTGCGCGTTTTGGCGACATCAAAGACCCTCATGGCCCCAATGGCCTCTACGCCTTCACCATTTGCCCCAACAACCCACCCCAGGCCTACGATCCCTGGCCCTGTCGCTTCAACAAGAAGACCTGGGCCGAGGCCAAGGCGCTCATCGATGAAGGGCAAGACCTCGCGGAAAACCGCCCACGCGTACGACGTGGCGACATTCGCTTCAGTCAGATCAACTACGTCTCTGGCTACAGCCAGGGCCTCCTGGGCCTCGGGCCAAGCCACACAGACCCTGTCACGGGTGAAAACCTCTCTGGCGTGGCCAACGTCTATCACCTGAACGATGTCGCGGCCAACAGCGTGCGCGAGATGGTCCAGTTGCTCAACGGTGAGATGACCGCCCAGGAATACATCGACGGCGTGGACATCACAAAGTGGGTCGACGCCACCACAGCCAAGAATCGCCAGGCGACCTCTGGGCGTGCCTACACCCACAAGGAGATTCGCGCCTCTTATGGGGCTACAGTCCAGGACTGGATGAAGCGCATCCCCCGCGTGGGAAGCGGCCAGGACATCGCCGAGGCGAGAAAGACCCTCTCCAACCGCCAGATCCGCGGCATGATGGGCCAGAAGCTCGCCGAGAGCGGGCTCTTCGATCCAGCCAAATATAGCGCCCCAGGCCTCGAGCTTATCCGTGGCACCGACATCGAGCGGCGCCTCATCGACAACGAGGTGCTGATGGCCTCAGGCTATGCGCCCAGCAGCATGAACCCCAACGTGCCCGCGGCGATCACCGATGACGTGCTCAACAGGGCCTCGCTGGCCCGTGGTGGCTTCATCAAGATGATCGACGCCCAAGAGCAGTTCCGTAGCCAGGTCTCCGAGCGCCTCAACATGTACTTCTTGGAGATGGCCGATGACGCGATGATGGGCCTGGCCACGCGCCTCAAGGGCAAATCGGACATCGAGATCTTCAACGCTGCCCGCCGCATCATCATGCGCGCCGTGCTTACCCATGAGATGGGCCACACCTTTGGCCTGCATCACAACTGGGCCGGTAGCGAAGATGTCGTTAACTTCTTCCCCGAGTATTGGCGCCTGCGCACCAACGACTTCAAAGAGACCAAGACCTGTGACGGCTCATGGTCGCGCTCTTGGGAAGGCGACAACTTTGGCCGGTCGGCGCCTAAGCCTGATCCTGTCGCGGGTGACGACAAGCTCTGCCCCTTCTTCGTCAAGCCCATGAACGCCTATCAGCTTGGCATGGATGGTCAAGCCGCAGCCGAGGGCATGCGCAGCATGCATGAGTATTCCTACAGCTCGTTGATGGACTACGCCGGTCGTTACACCATCGATGGCTCAGGGCTTGGTCGCTACGACAAGGCCGCCATCATGTACGGCCATGTCGATAAGGTGGAGGTCTACGACAAGAGCCCCATCGCTACCCTTGGTGAGGTAGGCCAGGGCGAAAACTGGATGCATGAGTGGTATCTCGGCGCCGGCACCGCCACAATCTTCTACAACGGTGGCCCGAAGTCTTTTCACTATACCAACTGGTGGCCCTACATGGGCGCCGACATGTACGAAGAGACCAACCGCCTCGTGGTGGATTATCGCCAAGTAGAGGCCATCAAAGATCCAGCGCGCGGGACTTCTTTCGGGAACTTCTACAAAGA
>JAFCZD010000461.1 GCA_019314525.1 Deltaproteobacteria bacterium | reverse complement strand
ACCTTGGCCAAGGCGACCTTCCGCCCAAGCCCCTGGCTCTCAGGCGCCAACGCGTCAGAGAACGCCTCACGCAGATCATCTTCTTGATAGAGTTCACGTAGCAGCAAGAAGCGTAGCCGTTGGCTCCACGCGCGATTTCCACCCCGCAGCTTGCGCCGGATATAGACACAGCGATACGCGTCGAATTGGTGGTAGTAGGGCGCAGCGTAAACATCACCACGGCCCAAAACCTGCTTGAGCACCTCCGCGCAGACGACGCCCGCGCAGAGCTGGGCAGCGAGGCCAAAAGAGGGTCCGCGCTTTTCATCGAGGCGTAGCTCCCGTGGGTCCCAATAGGGGGTCTGGGTGCCAGCAGGTGCGTTTCCTAGGGCAAAGAGCAAGAAGCGTTCAAAGTCGTTCTTCGCCAGGTCCATGGCGAAATAGTCATCCCAGCGCATGCCACCGGGCACGAAGAGCAGATATGCAGTGGAGAAGCCGAGCGGGCCTGCGGCTACCACCGGAACGCCGAAGCGCTCCGCCGTACGGTGCAGCAGCGCGCGCGCATCCACCGCGAAGAAATCGATGCCGTCCACCACCATATCCGCGCCGCGCACGAAGGCCTCGACATTCTCCTCTGTGACCCCCTGCTCGAAGCGCTCGATGCGCAGCTCAGGGTTGATGTCGTAGGCGATCTCCGCCATGACGTCGAGCTTGGGACGATCCACAGACGAGAGCGTGGCGCCTGCTTGACGATTGAAGTTGTGCAGCTCAAAGGCGTCGAAGTCAGCGAGGCGAAAAGAACCAATTCCCGCGCGCGCCAAGGTCATGAGGTGAATGCCCCCCACCCCTCCGAGCCCAGCCAGCGCCACGGTGGCCCCCCGCAGGCGGGCCTGCTCGCCGCGGCTCACCAGGCCAATGTTGCGCGAAAAGGCACGATCATAGTCGAACGGCTGTTCGCCACTTTGAGAGTCAATCCTAGTAATTGCCGACATGGCTCAGCTCCTTGCTCGCGGTGATGATTTGCGAGGGCCCCGTGTGGTCGAAGCGCAGGCGCAGGAGCTTCTGCTCCGGGGCGGCTTGGGCCATGGCCGTAGAGACTTCCAGCGTCCGGGGGCTGCGACATTCCGCCAGGTGCGCGCGCGTCTGCGCGTCGAGGTCGTCAAGGTGTGCTGTTTGCTCGACGAAGAGCTCGCGAAAGACCTCCCGCGGGAGCTTCCAGCGGTTGAGCTCTTCAAGGGAGGCCACGGGGGGCGCCTCCACTTGGTCAGGAAGCGTGTCAAAGAAGTGCTCGACAGCGCAGAGCCCACTGCTCAGCTGCTGAGAAAAGTGCTTCTGGCAGAAAGACCTGAAGGTAAACAAATCATGGCTCAGGCCCACCACCGGCGCGGCGAGGTCCGCGTGCTCGCGCAGCGGGCCAAAGGGCAAGAAGGCCATGGTGGCGCGATACCAGGACACCGCCCTTGGGTTGACGCCAATGACCACACGCTCTGCCCCAAGAATGTTATGCGCCAACCACCAGGCGGCCATGTTCATCAGGGTCGGCACGCCGCTGCCTTGATAAGGTTGAAGCACAGCCAGGGCGCCAAACTCGACCAGCTTTTCACCACCCGCGCGAAGCTCGGTCAGCGCATCGCCATAGTCTTTGTCTAAAGGCAACCCTGCCGGGGAATCGAGGGTCACCGTCATCGTGCCCACGACGTTCTCGCCCTTTTTGGCGATCAACACCACTGACTCTGGCAGCACATGCTGGTTGTAAATGCGCAGCTCCGGCGAGCGCATGGGCAAATAGCCCTGATAGACATATCCGGTGCGCACGAGACGGAAGGCGTCCTGGTACTCGTCTACTGTGCGCGCAATGCTCACGCGATAGTCGCCCTCGAAGAGTTGACTCAACATCTTCCGATAACGCCGACGCATAGCAGCTTCGCGAAAGAAGCGGGGCAACCTCATGCTGCGACCCCTTTGGCCTGAACGCTGAGCATGGCGTGAAGAGGTCGGCGACGTGAGCGCACAGCTTCGCGCTTGGCGCGACCCACCCGAAAGAGCACACAGAGCGCGTGACCTCCCTCCACGAAGGCACCATTGGACGAGCGCTGCAGCTCTCCCACCGTCGCGCGCAATTCCAAGGGAACCTTGCCTGCTTCAAGCCTGTCCAGCTGGTCGGTGATCACATAGCTCGGGTGTGCCGCGAAGCCCGCCTCGTTGATGGCGACCCAGGCGCGCTCCATTAATTGCCCTGCGGCAAAGAGCTGCGCTTGGTGTCCATGCTCAGGCGACTTGGGGGCGAGGATCGCCACCAGCGCTGGTGCCTGTTGAAAAGTCACCGTCTCCATCAGCGCCAGCAGCTTGAAGAGCTTGAAGCGATTCAGCCGCGACATCGTGCCCCAATTCGTCAACGCTTTGAGCATCGCTCCACCCCCAGGCGGGAGGCCCAAGGTCTCGAGGGCGAGGCCATCATCTGTGGGCATCCCATCTCCCGGAAAACGCAGGCTCCCATAGAGCCACTCGTGAAGCTCTCGGGTACGAAAGCGCGCCTCGGAGGCGAGCCTGACGAGGCTGGCTATACGCTTGATGTCGCGGCGCTGTGAAAAAACCTTCACGCACGTTGAATCTTGTTGGAGGCCTTCGAGGCGCCCTAGCAGGTCGTTCGGCAGGGGATCTCGCGTGTAGACCTCGCGGTTGGTATGGCGTTCAAAGACAGGGTGAGCGCGTTGCGCTGTGATCCACTCGTCACGCGCTATCCCTGAGAGGCTTAGTCTGGGCACAACCATGCGCAGGTTGGTGGTCACCTGCGAAGAGGGGCTCGCCCCACCGAGGGTGAGTCCCGCCGTCCGCGCGACCTGCTGGATGTTCTCATAGATCGCGCCCATGCTGAGCTGGCTCGCACGACTCTCTGGCGTGAACACGTGCCCCTCGATGCGCGCAGGGTCGAATCCAACGTGCAGCGCGTGGCCATCCCAGGAAAAAGACCAGGGTTGGGTGTTGTCGGCTGAAGGTGCCCGTTGGGCGGCCTCGAGCAGCAATTGGACCGGTGCGGGTAACGTGGTTTTGTCAGTGGCGTTCATGAGTATTATCCCTCCTGCTGCGTTGTTCCTGTAAGAAGAGACGCCGCTCTTTCGTGAGACGGCTCATTTTTTTGGGGGGTCGCTGCACGCTCTTGGGTGACCACCCCGAGGCGAGTGCGTGTACACAACAAGATCGCGGGCAAAACGAGGAGATCACCGAGCAGGGCTGCCACCATGGCGATAGTGATCAAGATGCCAAAGTGCCGCGTGGGCTCAAACTGCGAGAGCATCAGCACCGAAAATCCAGCGGCGACCACCAGGGTGGTCCAAAGGATCGCGGGCCCCTTGAGACGCAGCGCCTCGCGCACTGAACGTTCGAGATCCCCGTGAACTGCGAGCCGTGTGCGCACACCAGACAAGACATGCACCGTATCGTCCACGGCGATCCCCAGGGCCAAGGTCGCGGTGAGCACTGTGGCCGCGTCGAGGTTAATGCCCAACCAGCCCATGCCCGCCAGGACGGCCACCACTGGCAAGATGTTGGGTAGGAGGGCCACCAGCCCTGTGCGCAGGGAGCGAAAGACCACGAAGATCAACGCGAAGATCAGGATGGCAGCGGTGGAGAGCCCAGTAATTTGACTCTCCACGAGGTTTTTGATGAGGCCCGCGCTGAGACGTTGTCGACCTGTGGCGTGGGTGACAAAACCTGCGGAGGCTGGGAAGTGCTGCGCCAAGTAGGCATCGACCCGGTGATATTTTTCGGCGAAGGCGAACGAAGAGCCTTGAGGGAGGAGCGCTGTCACCCGCGCCCAGCGCCGACCATGGTCGAGAAACTCATCAATGCGCGTATCATTGTTGATGAGCAGCAGCTGGGCGACCTGTTGACGTTCTGGTGGAATAGTGTGGTGTGCTGCGTCACCTGAAAAGAGTTCACGATGCATCAAGCGCACGAAATCTGCTGGACTGGTCACCACCTTGGCGCCGATGTCGCGCAAGAGAAAGCTCTTGAGACGATCCAGATCTGAGAGCGCGCGGGGCTTGGTGAAATGCTCTACCTGCGGCCCACCCACAGCCACCACAATCAAGGCGCTTCCACGTAAGCGCTCGTCAATAAAAGTTGTGCTCACGCGCACAGGAGTATCAGGCGCGAAGATCGTCACTGGGTTCATGTCCACCACCACCCGCGGCACCCCGGCTACCCCGAAGGCGACGAAGGCGAGGCTGAGACCAAGCACGACGAAGCGCCGACGTATGAGCAATGAGGCCAAAACCTGGAGAAACCCGTCGAGGCGTCCACGCCGCGCCACACCCTGAGGCGCGACGATGCGATCGAGATCGCCGCTGCGAGCTAGCAAGGCGAAGACGGCGGCCCCCATGAGGAAGGCCACGATCATCGTCAGGGCCGCGGTGAGACCAAAATCGCGCAGCGCAGGGATCATGCTGACCCCCAACGCCCCAAAACCAACGGCGGTGGTGAGGGCAGCCATGGCCACGGCTGGCGCAAGCTTCGCCAAGGTGTAGCGCGCCAGATCTTTGCCGTGAAGGCCGCTCTCACGCTGGTGCTTACTCAACTCGGAGAAGTAGTGCAGCATTAGCGCCACAGCGAGCGAGGCGATCACTGGAGGTAAGGCCGAAGAGCAATTGTTGATGCTGCTGCCCACTGCCGCGAGGGTGGCGAGGGCCGCCAGCAGTGAGAGGGTAACCACCCCATAGACCGCCAACACGCTGCGTAGTCGACGCACAAAGATGAAGATCAGCACGGCCATCACGCCATAAACAATGGGGATGAAGCGAGCGATGTCCTCCTGCTGAATGCGCGCCGTGTCCGCGTCGATCACTGGCGCCCCGCTAAGGTGGTAGCGCGTCTTGGGCGCTGCGCGTTGGGCCTGCATAAGGAGCTC
>JAFCZD010000460.1 GCA_019314525.1 Deltaproteobacteria bacterium | reverse complement strand
CAGCCTGTCTGGGACTTTCCCGACTTTTCCAAGCGGCGCGAAGGCATGATCGGCCGAAGCCTGCATTGGGACGAGGCCTGGGGTAAGTTCAGCACCGCCGAGTGGATCGGCAGCGGGATCTTTGGCGCTGTGGCGGCGGCCTTCGCCTTGGTGGGCCCCTTGGGAGACACGCCCTGGACGGGCGGCCTGGGCGGGGCTGAGGGAGTGGATGAAAAGGTGCGTGACGCCTTGCGGGCCAAGAGCTTGGAGGCGCGCTTTCGGGCACGTGACATCAGCGACGTGATGCTCTCCTCCATTGTCGCTTATCCTTTTATCGACGCGTTGCTGGTGGCAGGGTGGCTGCGTCGCAGCCCCGAGGTGGCTCAGCAGATGGCGCTGATCGATATGCAGGTCTATGCCGTGACCTTGGGCACGCTCAGCGTCTTCAAATCCATAGGTCACCGTGAGCGCCCCTATGGTCGCATTTGCGGTGACGAGCGTCCGGACGACGCCCGCGACTGTGACTCACGCGACCGCTACTTCAGCTTCTTTTCTGGTCACACCGCGATGTCTTTTGCGGCCGCCTCTGTCAACTGCAGCCACCATATCCACCTCGGTCTTTACGGCAGCAAGGCGGCGGATGTGCTCTCCTGCGTTACGGGCTTTGCGGTGGCGAGCGGAACGGGCGTCATGCGCATGGTGGGCGACCAGCACTACTTTTCGGATGTAGTCATTGGCGCTGCCGTGGGTACGGTCATCGGCTTTGGGCTGCCCTGGCTACTTCACTATCGTCATCAGCCCCAAAAAGCGCAAGATGTCCCACCCAGAGCAGCCTCATTGCAGATCGTGCCCATGGGGTTGGGCGCAGGATTGGTGGGGCAGTTCTAATGCGTATCGCGTTGCTCACCCGGTTGCTCACCGTATTGCTCACCCCGCTGCTCCTGGTGCCATGCTCGGCTCTCGCTGCCGGAGAAACTGGCTCCGCTTCACCCCAGGTGCGCAGCAGCACGGCGACCAAGGGGGGCGGTGCGATCAAGGGGGGCGGTGCGATCAAGGACCGCACACCCTTCCTCTTTCGTGGTGGCCATTGGGGCACGCGCCCTGCCGGTCTATTTGTCTCGGGGCGCTTCGATGTTGGCATCTTCTTCTTTCGCCCGCGTGTCTCTTTTGGCTACGGAAGACCCCACTCGCAGTGGGTGGGCCTGGAGGTCAACCCGTTGATCTCCAGCGAAGGTGCAGGGGTCTATGGAGGCCTGCGTGTGGCGCTCCCCTACGTTGATTTCCGTGCGGGTGCCCGATACCGCTACGCGTTTCGGCGCGCGTTCCTCGAGCCGAAGCAGGAGTATGTCCGTGAAGACATCGAGCGACTCTATGGCCCAGCGTCACGCTATGTCTCTGCAGAGGCAGAGCTGACGGGCTCACTCCCCTTGGGGCCCGGTAACCTCTTCACCGAGTTGGGGCTCACCGCTGTACTCGGCGTGAAAAAGGGCTTCTACGTCTACGAGGAGACGATCCGAGTTGTGCTCGATCCTCCCTGGGTTTGGCGCGCTATGGTCGGCTATATGCTGCGTCTCTTGCCCCAGGATGCGCTGCGCATCGGCCCAGTGGTGCAGCTGGTGGGAAACCCCGGGCGAGGCACGATCACCACGCGCGCGGGGTTTCTGGTGCGTTTTCGACTGGCCTATAACCTCCAGCTTCGGGGCACCTTCGTGCCCGCGTGGGGTGGGCCAGACGATCTCGGCACGGCCTCTGCCGACGCCTACCAGATCGGTCTACGTTACCTCTGGGCGACGCGCTGACCGGTCTATTCTAGTGACTACGCCAGCATGGTTCGCACAAAGAGCACCGCGAAGTAGGCGGCGATCCCCAAGAGGAAGACGCCCATCACCCGGATGATGCGCGTGAGCGAGTCGTTGGAGAAGCGGCCACGGTAGCGGCGCACGAGATAGAGCAGGAGACCGAACCAAGAGGCAATGCCGATGATGGCGCCGCCGCCGAAGGGCAAGGCCATGGCGGGCTCGAACTTTACCCAACCCGTAGAAAAGAGCGTGGTGGCCGCCGCGGTCCAGGTGGCGATGAGCGTTGGGTTGAGCGCGGTGATGGTGAAGCCGAGCATGAAGCCACTTCGCCAGCCGTCTTCTGTCGGGGGGACATCCTTCTGCACCGTCTTGCGTCGCAGAAAGACCACCCCCAGGGCCGTGAGCACTACCGCTGCTGCGGCCCGAGAGGCGGGCATGATGAAACTATATTTCGCCAGCAGCGCCGCGAAGCCCCAGAAGGCCAAGAAGGCGTAAATTCCCTCAGCGAGGGCGCCCCCAAGAGCGATGAAGAGCCCGCTCTTGTGACGGTTTTCCACGCCGCGCGCGAAGACCAAGACGGCGATGGGGCCGGCTACCGGCATGGAGCCGATGAAGCCGAAGAGAAAGCCGATGATGAGGGCGACGACCATAGGCCGCGGATGTTAGCATGCTGGGTGATGTGGGCGGAAACGATGAACCGGTTCCGCTTCTGGAGGCGAGATGAATACTTGGGTCAATCAGCCGACGGTGGAGCAGCTCCAAGAGTTCTGCGCCAACACCATGGTGGACACCATCGGCATTGAATTTACTGCCATTGGGGAGGATTTCCTCTCCGCCAAGATGCCCGTAGACAAGCGCACCGTGCAACCCGCGCGCATTCTACACGGCGGCGCATCTGTGGCTTTGGCCGAGAGCTTGGGCAGCGTGGCTGCGCAGCTCTGCGTTGATTTCCCTGCCAAGCACTGTGTGGGTTTGAGCATCAACGCCAGCCACGTTCGGGGCGTGAAAGAGGGCGGCGTTGTTTATGGCACAGCGCGCCCACTGCACCTCGGCCGCTCGACGCATCTATGGGAGATTCGCGTCGAAGATGGTGAGGGTCGCTTGATCTGTATCAGTCGCTTGACCATGGCTGTGTTGGACGCTTGAGCGAGGGATCTTCGGGGGCAGGGCGGGATCACGTCGCCGAGGAGGCGGCCAGATAGTGTGAGTGAGCCGGATTTTGCTTTTCCCTTCGAGAAAATCGTCGGTGAAACGAATGACCCCCAAGGCACTGGCTGAATACGCAAATCCGTAACGCTTTTCGGAGTCTAGTCGATGTGAGGCGCTATCCTTTCCAGATAGTAATCCCCTTTGCCCTCCTCGACATCGGGCGACATCACATCGAGGTATTTTATCAGCGCTGTCTTGACGGCCTTGAGGACCACGCGGTGAAAGTGATCTATGCTGCCGCCCGTTTGAACGGCCTCAAGCGCGGTGTAG
This sequence comes from Deltaproteobacteria bacterium, assembly GCA_019314525.1. Taxonomy (GTDB): domain Bacteria; phylum Myxococcota_A; class Polyangia; genus JAFCZD01. Next base: position 1,629 of record JAFCZD010000460.1, on the reverse strand, counting down.
TAGTCCTGGCGCTCATCTCTCTCGCTTGAGATGTTTGCCACAGGATAGCCCTGCTGCAGCAAAATGAGATTCATGAGCATGCGTGCAGATCGGCCATTGCCATCGACGAATGGGTGGATGGTTACCAGCTTCTCGTGCATGTCGGCCGCTAGCAGTACGGGGTGCATGGTTTCGTTGTTTTGGCGGTAGAAGGCGAAGTAGTTATCCATCAGCTCGGCCACCATATGTGGCTCCGGTGGGCGATGTTTTGATCCGCGAATCATTACACCAATGCGGCGGTATGCCCCTGCATTCTTCCTGTCGATGGACTTGAGGATGATTGCGTGGATATCCTTCAGAGCCCGCTCATCAAGCTCCACATCCTTGTTTACGATATCCCTGATGTAGCCAATTGCCTCTTGGTGGTTGATCACCTCGAGGTGCTCCTTGAGCGGCTTGCCGCCAATGGTCACGCCTTTTTCTAAAACAAGCGCCGTCTCCTGCAGCGTCAGGGTGTTTCCCTCGATACGGTTGCTGTCGTAGGTGTACTCCGTATCAAAAACCTGCTGCAGGTTCTCTGCTTGCTCCGGCGAGAGCGGGCGAAAGCTATCCAGGCATTTCTTCAGGTCGTCGACCTGGCTGATCAGCTCGCTGATGCTTTCGGTGCTGGGGTAAATGTCGAGCAAGTTAAAAGGGACTAGAGTCATGGCATTCTGGTTAAGGTTAGAAATATGCGTGCGGTAACGCCGTTGCAGCTCGTTGAGCTCATCGGGTGCGGCACCGAAGGCCTCGCTGGGAGTTGGCGCTTTGGAGTTTTCTTCTGGCATACGTACAGTTCGGTTAAAGTGCCTTAGATTCTGCCTGTTTAACATCTGGATTATACACGGGGTTCATTTGTCCGCCAATTGGCCACCGTTGCACTCATGGGTGGCCGCAGCACTTGAGGACATGACCGAGGAAGCTGAGGCGAGAGCCTCATGGGGTCGCTCGTTGTTGAATTTATCAACGAACTGTTCAAAGGCCTTCTGCTGCTGAGCTAGGTCGTGTTGTGGCGGCTGAGTGGTCTCCTGCTTGAGTGTTCGATGCATTCGCTCGTGTCTGCCATTCTGCTCAGGGTGGCCGGGCTCGATACGCTCGTGGCGAATGCCGAGTTGGTGCCACCAAACCGAGAGCCGGGAAAGCCCTCCAGCCGCCTTGGTGACAAAAGGAGCGCCGTTGTCGGTGCGAATAGCTCTGGGCACCCCGTATTCCCTGAATGCCTTCTCAAACCATGGCAACGCGGTATCTCCGTGCGTCGCTCGAAACCCCCGACACGCAAGAACAAATCGAGAACTGGCATCGGTGATAGTGAGGGGATAGTTCCACTCACCATCGCCCATCTTGAACTGCCCCTTAAAATCCGCGCCCCATACGTGTGCAACCTGGAACATAGGTGCACAGTTGGTCTGGCGACATGGGTAACAAGCGAACCGGCAACGTGGGCTCCCACGTCTTCGACATCGTCTGGCCAGCCCAGAGCGCCATCATGAAGAAGGCGGATTAGGTAAGCTGAGAGAGGAAGGCGAGGGCGGGGGCCACGCGAATGCCTTCGGGGGTTTGGTAGTCCTTCTTTCCCGTGGCGGAGATCTGCCAGGCTTCGCGTGGTGCCAA
>JAFCZD010000459.1 GCA_019314525.1 Deltaproteobacteria bacterium | reverse complement strand
TGGTTGCTCGCGCGTCCCTTGCAGGGAGTCTCTACGGACAAGAGGCTGCTCCTCGTCACCCATGGTGCTCTGGCGGCTGTGCCTTATGCAGCCCTCACCAGCCAGGGCAAGGCGCTGGTTGCCACGCGCACCGTGGCTCATATTACCTCCTTGGCGTCGTTCGTGCGCAAACAACGGGCAGGCGCGGCCCAGCAGAGCAAAGCCAGGGGCCAGTGGGCATCCTTCAGCCACGCCGCGGACACCACCGCACCCTTGCCCTTCGCGGCGCGTGAGTCCTTCGCTTTGGGGCGAACCATGAGCCGCGTGATGGTGTACCAACAAGAGCGGGCGACGCGGGCTTCACTGCTCGACGCCCTCAGCCAGCCACTGAATGTGCACCTAGCGACGCATTTCCGCTTCGAGGGAGACGATCCCCTAGCCAGCGAGTTTTCTTTGCATGATGGTGCGCTGGCGCTCTCCACGGTGCTCACGCACAAGGTCCGCGCTCCTTTGGTGGTGCTCTCCACCTGCAATGGAGGCGCCGGTGTGCCCGGGGCGGCGTTGCACGATCTGCCACGAGCGTTCATCGGCGCAGGGGCCGGGCGTGTGGTGGCGTCCCTCTGGCGCATCAGCGATCTGGGCACGGCCTTGCTCGCGAAATATCTCTTCCGGCAGCTCGCCGCAGGCAAAGCACCTGCAATGGCTCTCCACGACGCCCAGCGCGAACTCGCCCGCAGGCATGCACACCCCGCCTTCTGGGCCGGGTTGCGCGTCTATCTGCGCTAGCGCACTTGATTCTGACTGGCTCGAATCAACGCTCGTCGTTCTTCACGCCACTGGGCCAGGCGCGTCCGATCAGCTCGACCTGTGAGTGCACACCTACCTTGCGATAGATAGCCTTGAGGTGGTTGCGTACGGTGTGTCGGCTGATATCGAGCTTCGAGGCGATGTCATTGACGCGCTGGCCCGCCAGCAGCTCGTTGAGGATCTCGCGTTCCCGCGGTGAGAGCAGCGTGAGGTAGTTCTTCTCCGCGGGTGATGGATGCGGAGGGCGCTGGGTCGTTTGAAGTGGAGGCCGTGGGGTCGAAGAGCGCTCCGTGACGATAGTGAAGCGCCCATGATAGCGACCCTCATGGTCGAAGAGGGGGAAGGGGATGAGTGTGGCTGGGATCTTTCCGCCATCACCACCGATGAGCATGCTCTCCACGGGGCGTCCAGCCTTGTCCCAGCTTGGAGGTGGAATGTCATTTTCCGACCCGTGCAGGATACTCTGCAAGCGTCGGCCTTCGAGATCCCCCGCGCGCAGCCCCGTGAGCTGGGTCAAGCGCTCGTTGATGTAACTGATGCACCCTTGTTCATCTTCCACGAGGAGCCCTGCCCGCAAGAAAGCGCCCAAAGCGCGGAAGAGAGCTTGGTCTCCCACCTGGCGCGTCTCATGCTCCAGGTGCTGCCCAATGGTGGCCTTGACGTCGGCTGGGACATCGCTTCGCTCGAGGATGGACTGGAGATCGATGAACATGCTCACCCGCTATCTAATTTGCTGCTCTAGATTAGCGTCATTGAGCGGCGCGGCAAGGCCAGGGAGAAATTAGCGGAAGAGCAGGGGGATGGTCATCTCGAGGGATTCGTCGTCCTTGCGGGGGAAGCTGAAGGCTTTGAGCGAGCCAACAACGCAGCGTTCCATGGGAGAGTTCTGAAAGGTGCGCGCGATCACTTCTGCGTGTTCTACTAACCCTTTTGGTCCAGCACCAATTCGCATCTTCACCGTCAGCTTCCCGCTGAGTTCGGGGTCTCGTCGCCGTTGCCGCTTGTAGCAGGCGTTGACCATGGCGAGGTTACGACGCAGGAGGCGGTAGATATCACTCGCCCCCTGGTCTGAGTTTCCGGTGGCGCTGTGTTGGGTGGCGGTGGACAGCGGATCTGGGAGATCGAGGATGGTCTGTGGCTCGGCCTTAATAGCCTTTGTCTGGGTCACCTTTTTGGCGGTGGTAGCGGTCGTGGTCTCTGTTTTGCGTTCGCACCCTGCGAAAAAGAGCGTGAGGGCGGCGATGGCGATGCTGTGTTTCATGGTGTCACGGGCTCCCTGGATCAGGCAAGATACGATTATAGCGCAATCATACTGCACCACATAGCCTCGCGAGGAACCTCATGGCAGAGCTCCCTCCTTCCATCAAAGGTCACGGCGCAGAACCCAAAGGTGATCCCCTCGTCTTCTTTCTACCCCACATGCTGATCTTCGCCAGCTCGGCCTGCATTATGGTGGTGGAGCTCGTGGCTGGCCGCCTGATCGCCAGGCACCTGGGGTGTTCCCTCTACACCTGGACGTCCATCATTGGTGTGGTGCTCGCGGGTATGAGCGTGGGCAATATGGTTGGAGGTCGGCTCGCCGATCGCTTCACGCCACGTCGCATATTGGGCGGTCTCTTTTTCGCCGCCTCCGTGAGCTGCATGGTCACGTTATTGCTCAACGGTCTCTTCGCAGAGCACTCTCCCCTCATGGGCTTCAGCTGGCCTGCCCGAGTGCTGGGAACTGTGATCCTCGTCTTCTTTCTTCCCGCGGTGATCTTGGGCACGATTTCCCCTGCTACCGCCAAGATGGCCCTCGAGGGCTCTGAGGCCGTTGGGCGCACCATCGGCTCCGTCTACGCCTGGGGGGCTGTGGGCAGCATCGTTGGCACCATGGCCACGGGGTTCTGGTTGATCGCGTGGTTGGGGGCGCAGGGCGTTGTCTTGGGCACAGCGTTGGTGTTGGGGCTGGTGGCGCTGCTCCTAGGTCCGCGGCGTATCTTCCTTGGCCTCTGGCTCTGTGTATTGGTGGGGTTGCTCGCCCTGCCGGGGGTGCCAAGCGTGCGCGCCCATCAGGTCGCCGATGCCCTCGGGCTGAAGGAGGCGAGGGGCGAAAAGGTGCTCTTCGGTCAGGACAGCCACTATCAATTCATCAAGGTTTATCGGGAACGCGTTGTTGACCGCGACCATCCCTCGCGGAGTCGCGATCTACGGGTGCTGGCGCTCGATCACCTCGTGCATGGCTATATCGACCCCTCCGACCCCTCCTACCTGCACTATGAGTATGAGCGGGTCTATCGGGACGTGGTTCGAGCCTTCATGGGGGAGCGGCGCAAGATCACCGCGTTCTTCATCGGTGGTGGTGCCTACACCTTTCCGCGCTGGGTGCTCGCGCATTATCCGGGTTCCGCCATTGACGTCGCTGAGATCGATCCGCTGGTGGTGGAGGCCAATTATCAGGCCCTTGGTCTGCCTCGTGACACGCCCATCCGGACCTTCGCCTTGGACGCCCGCAACGCGGTGGACGATCTGCCCACGAAGAGGCGCTACGATTTGATCTTCGGCGATGCCTTTAATGACCTCTCGGTGCCCTTTCACCTGGTGACCCTCGAATTCTCCCGACAGCTGGCCACACATCTTTCTCGCCGAGGGGTCTATTTAGTCAACGTGATCGATGATTTCAGCAGTGGGCTGCTGCTTTGCTCCTTCATCACGACCCTGCAGCGCGTCTTTCCCCACGTCTACGTCTTCAGCACGAGCCGTTGGGGTGTATCCGGCGGCCGGGACACCTTCGTCGTCGCTGCCTCATGGCGGGCATTGGATGAGCAGGGATGGGAGACGGGTCATGAGGGCGGGCCCTATGGGAGCCTCTTTTCGCCTGAGGACCGTCGCACTCTGATGAGCCAATGTAAGGGCCGAGTGTTGACGGATTTCGACGCACCCGTAGAAAACCTTCTACAACCTGTGGTTCGCAAGCGGCCCTAGGTGGGCAATGCTTGCTTTCGAAATAGCAAGAGCTGCCGTGCCGGGAGAGGAAGGAATGCTTGGAGTTCGGTAATATCACATAGATGGACGTGTAGAGCACCCTTGGCTCGTATGTTGCGTAGGTGGCAAGCATGCGTGAGCGAGTAAACAGCGCGCGGATCCGAGTCTTTCAAGACGAACCCATCTTGGATCTGCCTTCTCTTGTACAGGTTGCTTTCCCTGCACTTTGTCGGTGTCTCTCTGATGTCGCGGCTGATGGGCGCCCTGCGTTGATGGTGGGCCAGGCTGGTACGGGGGTATTGCAGGCAGCTCAGCTGCTGCATGATCTTGGGCCGCGGGCTGGTGCGCCTTGTGTGCGCTTTCAGGCCAACCAGCCTGTTGATCTCGTGATGGAGGAGCTTTTTGGTTGTGTCTCGACGGTCTTCACCGCCCATGGCAAAGGGGCTTTGGAGAGGGCCGCGGAGGGGAGCTTGCTGGTCGTCGAGTTGGAGGAGCTCCCTCTGGCGGGGCGTCTTGGTTTGCTCCGCTTCCTCGACACAGGCTGCTATTCTCCCATAGGGACGGACCGCGAGCGGCAGAGTCATGCCCGTATCGTGGCCATTACACGCGACGTAGAGCAGGTGGCAGGCGGCCCGCTGGGAGAGCAGCTTCTGCAGCGGTTCACGCTCTCTTTCACTGTGCCTCTTCTGGGGCAACACCCAGAGCATTTGCTCAATGCTGCGCGATTTCTTCTGAGCGAGGCGAGAGCGCGCTTGGGGCTGAGGACGCTTGAATTTGGGATTGATGTTGTGCCCTATTTGACCAACCACCCTTGGGTTGGCCACCTAGGTGAGCTGGCTCGTGCCATGCAATATTGTGCTCAATTCGCCAAAGGCCGTGTCCTGCGACCCCAAGACCTGCCACCGAGCATCTCGCTTGCTAGCGTGTCTGATGAAGGCGAGAGAAGCTTCAAGGAGCAAGTTGCTCGCTTTGAGGGCGAACTTATCGACGCTGCGCGCAAGCTGCGCATGCCTCTGCGCACGCTGGCCCACAAGATCAAGAGCTATGGGCTGAAAAAAGCTGCAGTATAAATCACTCTGCTGGCGGGCCCTCTAAGCGCCCTCCTGAGGTTGTCAGGGACAGCCGTCGACCTCCACCAACCAGCCGCGGGTCCTCAGCTCTGCAACTTGAGCGCAAGAATCTGCGTCTTGGGCCACGCCGGTGTTTCCAGTGAGCTGCAGCTTTCGGACAACGCCAAGGGCGAATAGGTCCTTGGACAGGTGAATATCGCTGACGATGTTGCGGATGGCTTCAGTC
>JAFCZD010000458.1 GCA_019314525.1 Deltaproteobacteria bacterium | reverse complement strand
CCCTACTCGCGTCCCCGATCACGCCTGCCATCGAAGCCTGCTGGCTTCGCGTCGACCTGATCATGCGCGATATCTCGCCCACGCTCAGTGCCCTGGTCGATTGGGACATCCACGTTGCCGTCGGTGCTCATATCGCGCGCACTGTCTGGAACATGATCAGGCACCGTATCCGCCAGACCATCGACTCCAGCATCGACTCCAGCATCGACTCCAGCATCCCTGCTAGCGCCATCTCCAGGCCCCGCGTCCACACGGCAAAGCAGCTCGCAATGCTCAGCCGCTTCCGCCGGACAAGGAGCAGGCAGCACAGTGCACCCCAGCATCTCACAACTGGCCACCAACACCTTTTCGCAAGGGCAAGCACAACTGCAGTTGGACGCACGACAACTCCAAGCCAAGCCCCCCCCACCCTCACCACAAAAGCAGCGAGTCCCCTCGCATTGTGCCTTGGGAAAGGGACAATCCAACCCTTCGTACTCGCACTGGGCACCTGCCACGATTTCCACAGGACATGAAGGCATGCTGTCCGATGTCACGTGATCCGCGCCACAGGCTGACAAGAGCCCGACGATGATCCCAACTCCAACAAGTAGTTGCGCACCCATGGTCATTTGATTCTACCGCAGATCAGCCCGCCGCTCACCCCCACAACACTTTTCGGGTGCATGACGGATTGTAGCAAATTGAATGGGGCGGGAGGCGCCAAATCCGCGCCGGGTGCTAGTCAAGGCCGCGATGGCGCGTCGGCCTGGGCGGGAGGCGCCAAATCCGAGCCGAGTGTGCGCTACAACTGGTCGTGCACCCACACTTTTCCCTTCGCCTCTTGCTCCTTCCGCCAGCTCTCTCCTATTCTCCCCCCATGCACGCCGCGAAATTACTCTCCCTGCTCTCCCTGCTCTCCCACCTATCCGCCTGCAAGCCCCACCTCACACCTGCGCCCAAGCCCCTCAGCGCGCCTCCCGCAAAGGGCGTAGACCGCTGCCCCGAGGTCTTCGTCCCCGCTGGCACCTTTCTCCGTGGCTCACCAGCCGGTGTAGGGGAAAAAGACGAGGTCCCCCAACGCAGACTCTGGCTCGACAACTTCTATCTCGACAAACACGAGGTCACCACCGCTCAATATGCTGCCTGTACCACCACAAAGGCCTGCAGCGCACACCACCTCCAAGGCGACGAGGGAGCCGGCAAGGCCTACAGCCCAAACAGATACTGCAACTGGCGCCCAGGCAAAGGAGACGCCCAGCCTCTCAATTGTGTCAGCTGGACGCAGGCGGATTTCTATTGTCGTTGGGTAGGTAAACGCCTCCCCACCGAGGCGGAATGGGAAAAGGCTGCGCGAGGCACGGATGGGCGGCGCTTCCCATGGGGCAACAAGCGCCCCAATTGCAAGCGCGCCATCATGCTCTGGGGTGGCGTCGGGGGCTGCAAGCGTGACAGCACCTTCACCGTAGGAAGCCTCACAAAGGGCGATTCACCCTATGGTGCCAAGGATATGGCGGGGAACGTCTATGAGTGGGTCAACGATTGGTATAACGCCAAATATTATGCCACCGCGCCCGCTTTCAACCCCCAAGGCCCAAAGAGTGGCCAGCAGCGGCTCGTGCGCGGAGGCTCCTGGTACAATTACGGCAACTACCTGCGCGCAGCTTACCGCACGCGCCTCCCGAAGGGCGAGACGCGCATGATTCACGTAGGCTTTCGCTGTGCTCGCGATGGACCCAAGGCCACGTCGAGACCCACGAGTTTGCCCACGCTCCTCAAAGAGGACCTGACGATCGACCCTGACGATCGACCCTGACGATCGACCCTGACGATCGACCCTGACGATCGACCCTGACGATCGACCCTGACGATCGACCCTGACCGCTACATGGCAAAAGAGAGCGTCGCCGCGAAGTGCTTGGGGTCCTCGTCTCTGAGCAAATCAGCGATGGGTTGGCGAATGCGGCGCTTCATCTCAGCATAAGTCCGCGTCTGCTTCTTGCCAAGAGTGGCCGCAAAAGCGACCGCCTGAGGCAGGAGTTCATCAAGGGAGCAAACCTTGTCGACGAAACCCATCTCCTGGGCCTGCGTCGCGGTGAAGCGCGCTCCCGTATAATAGAACTGTCGGAAGCTTTGGGGTGGCATCACCGCCTCGCAAATCGCGATCATCCCCGGCAAAAGTGGAATGTTGATATCCACCTCTGGTAAGCAAGCCCAACCGCGGTCGTCCCGCATCACACGAAAATCCAAGTGGGCCGCCAAGAACAAGCCCGCCGCGAAGGTGTGGCCATTGAGCGCACCCACCGTGGGTTTGGAAAAGAGCGTCAAGCGCAAATAGACCTCGTTGATCGCCTTCAAATACGCCCCAATACACTGAGGCTCCTTGGCTTTTGTCGCCAACCACTTCAAGTCGAGCCCCGTGCAGAAAGCCTTCGCGCCACCACCGGTAAGCACCAGTGCCCGAACGCTATCATCCTTCTCTAACTCTGTGAGCTTCAACTCCAGGGCAGCTACCAACTCTGGGCTGAGGGCGTTGTCCTCACCGCAGCTGAAAGTCAGCACAGCAACAGACTCTTCTTCGTGCATCGTAACATCCACAAGCATAGCCACTCCTTCGCGCTTCCCTTTTTTCAGCCTAGATAACGTTTCTTCTGGTTCGCGACTTACGCCACGAAGGCCTCGAAGGTTAGCATAGCTGCCCATGAGCGAGGAACGCGAACTCTCATACGAACCACACGTTGCCGCCGGCGAGCAGTGCATCGCGCTGACAGCCGACTTTCGTCTGACGCAGAAACTCCGCGGCCACCGCTACTCGGTGGACGACATGTTGGTGGCTCATCTCGCCGCGACACAAGACCTCACACCCAGGCGCGTGCTCGATCTTGGCTGCGGGCTAGGATCGGTGCTGCTGATCATGGCCTGGGCCTTCCGCCGCGCAAGCTTCATCGGTGTTGAGGCCCTCGAGGAACACGTGCACTACGCACGTCGCAATGTGGCGCTCAACCGCTGCCAATCACGCGTGCGCATCGTCAAGGGTGATCTGCGAGACGCCTCACTCCTCGATCCTCTGGGGCGCTTCGACCTCATCACAGGCTCACCGCCCTACTTCCTCCCTGGGTCCGGAACCCTCTGCGCCGATCCGGCGCGGGCAGCTGCGCATTTTGAGCTACGTGGAGGCATCGAGGATTACGCCCAGGCGGCCACACGCTGCCTTGCCCCCCACGGCCTCTTTGCCTGCTGCGCCAGCGCCGCGCCGCCCCAACGCGCGACCGCTGCCTTTGAAGATGCAGGCTTAACGACGGTCTTTCGCCAGCCTGTAGTCCCCCGCGAAGGCAAGGCGCCCTTCTTGCTCCTCCTGGTAGGGCAGAAGCCCCACCAAGCCCCCTGCCCTGACGCACCGGCCCTCGTCTTGCGCCAGGCCGACGGGCTCCGCACCGCGGAGCACATCGCGATCCGCGAGTGGACCGGGCTCCCCTGAACCTCTGACCCTGGAGGAACCTCCACATCACCAAAGTGTTCCAAACACCCGCTGAACGGCTCACCAAAAAGAATTGAGCCGGAGTAGCGCCGATGTAGGCACTTGAACTACGAGCCAGGCAAGCCAAGAACCTGGCATCAGGAGGTCCTCCATGGTGCAACAAGCCGCGGTCGCGCCCACCGGCTCGACAAATCGCCGCAGGGTGCTCTTCATCGCCGAGGCCGTGACCCTTGCCCACGTGGGCCGGGCTTACGCTCTGGCGCGCGCTCTGGACCCCAACCTTTACGAGGTGCACCTGGCCGCCGATCCACGCTTCGAACGACTCTTTGATCAAGCGGGTCTGCGCTGGCATCGATGCCACTCCATCTCCACTGAGCGTTTTCTACGCTGTGTTCGCGCAGGAAAACCCTTCTTGGATGTCACGACCCTTCGCGAATACGTCCACAACGACATGGCGCTGATGGACACCATTCGACCCGATATCGTGATCGGCGATTTTCGCCTCTCACTATCCATCAGCGCACGTGTGCGCGGTATCCCCTATGTGTCGATCTTCAACGCCTATTGGAGCCCCCACGCGACCCCGCGCTATATTGTGCCCGACGTGCCCGTGGTGGATGTGTTCGGTCCTACTATCGGCCAATTCTTCTTCAGCGCTTTGCGCCGAACCTTCTTCGCCTGGTATTGCCACGCCATCAACCGGGTACGCCGCGATTATGGACTGCAATCCATCAGCTCCAATTTGCTACGCGTTTACACCGACGGAGACATCACTCTCTACGCGGATCTTCCGCAACTCGTCCCAACCCACAACCTCCCGGCAAATCATCGTTTCATCGGCCCCGTGCTCTGGTCGCCGCAGGTCCCCCTGCCCTCTTGGTGGCACGACATGCTGCGCGACGAACGTCCCCTGGTGTATATCTCTCTCGGCAGCTCCGGCCCTCCCCATCTGCTCGAAGAGAGCCTCGAAGCGCTATCTGACCTCCCCGTGCAGGTGATCGCCTCTACCGCCGGACAGGCGGCGCCCAGCCGGATCCCCGCCAACGCGCGAGTCAACGATTACCTGCCGGGGGATGACGCGACCCGTTTGGCGAGCCTCGTGATCTGCAATGGTGGGAGCCTTGGCGTCTACCAGGCCCTCGCCTCAGGCACGCCAGTGCTGGGGCTCCCATCGATCCTCGACCAATACCTCAATATGGCCTATGTGCAGCAAGCACAGGCGGGTGAGCTTCTTCGCGCGGGACAGGCCACGCAACCCAAGATTCGTCAGGCTGTGGAAGGCATGCTAGCAGCAGTCTCCTACCGCCTGCGTGCGCGGCAGTTCAGCCAGGACATCAACCAATGGCGTGGTGAGCGGCACTTCGCCGACTTCCTCCAGCAGACCTTTGGAAGCCCTCCACAGACCCAAGCCGCCTGATAGGGCGGCCGCCTTCGTC
>JAFCZD010001029.1 GCA_019314525.1 Deltaproteobacteria bacterium | reverse complement strand
GGGTGACCGCAAATACGAGGACGGCGCCCTGCGCTTCCTTGGCAGCGCCTATACCTTTCAAAAGGACTTTCCTCGCGCATTGCGGCGCATGCGCCAGCTCCTCGCGTTGCGAGAATCCGCCGTGAAGAAGGCCAAACCCAAGAAGCGTTTGGGGGCACAGGCCAAGCTCGTCAAAGCGCTGCAGAAGATGGCCTGGTTGCTCCTGCGGGCCAAGCGTTATGATCAGGCGCTGAAGCTCAACGAGCGGGCCATCGCGCTCTACCACGCGGTGAAGAGGCCGCTTCTGGCGCGGGGCGCCTATGAGCAGCGAACGGTCATCTGCAGCAAGAAGGGGGATAAGAAGCAGGCTTTGGACTACGCCACCAAGGCCTTTGCGGTGGCTCGTACGCAGGCGGAGCGCAGCAAGAAGAAGGGCGCCAAAGTGCAGGCCGCCGAGGCCTGTACCACAGTGGCGCGCCTACAGCGGCGTGATTTTGCGCGCTATCGTGCGGCTGAGGCCAGCGCCAAGCTCGCGCGGTCGCTGCTGCCCAAGCTCGATCTGCTGGGGCGTTCAAGAGCTGAAAAGGCGCTGAAGCAACTTCTGGCCACGGCGCCGAGCATCAAAGGCAAGGCTAAGCTTGTCGCGGCGAAGAAGCGGGCCAAGGCGCTGCGAGGCGCCATCGCGGGTGAGCGTCGTGTTGCGCAAGCATCCCTTGAAATCCAGCTCGAGCGGATCCGGATTCAGAGCGCGCGGGGCGTTTATGCCGACGCGGTGGCGCTGGCGCCAGCGGTCTGCCCATGGATCAGGCTCGCCTGGAGCTGGTGAATAACCTCTACTACTCGGGCGACTATGGCCAGGCGCTCAAAGAGGCCGAGGTGGGCTTGCTGGCGAGCGAGAAGAAGCTCCGGCGACAGGTGCAGTTCCTCAACGCCAAGGGTACGACCCTCTCGCGGCTGGGGCGCACCGAGGAGGCCCTCGAGAGCTTGAAGAGGGCTCTAACACTAGCCCGTGGCGCTGGGGCACAGGGCGAGGTAGCGGCAGCGCAGAACAATATCGGCGACGCCCTGCGGGCCACGGGCCGCTTCGCGGAGGCGCGAGAGGCCTTCATGGCGGCGCTGAAGATGGACCGCGCCCGTGCAGACAAGACCGGGATAGCGTTTGGACAGACCAACCGTGGCATCACCGAGGCCTTGATGGGCCGCGATCTCGAGGCGCGCCGAACGCTGGAAGAGGCCCTGGCTTTGGCGCAGAGCATCGACAGTGGGCTGAACCAGCTCAAGGCCCTGGCCACGTTGGCGGCGATGGATCTGCGGATGAAGGGCGTCGAGGGCGCCAAGGCTGCGCTCACTCGAGCTAACGAGGGGCGAACGCTGGCCCGAAAGAAGGGCCTCCGTGTTTGGCTCTGGCGCTTTGAGCTCTTGGTGGCGCGCGCCCATCAACAAGAGGGGAAGCTGGGCCTGGCGCGTCGCGCCGCGGAGCGCGCGCGAGAGATCGTCGCAGCGGCGCCCCCTCGTCCTGGCCTGGTGAAGGGAGCAGCGCGGGTGTGGGCGCCTCCAGGTGATGTCTATGACCTTCTGATAGACTTGGCGGTTGCGCGCAAGGACACGAGGGATGTCTACAAGTTGATGGAGGAGGCTCCTAAGAGGGCGCTCAAAGATCGACTCGCCCGCTCCTTGGCGCAGCTGGCGCAGACGCCGCGCGGCGCGGCCCTCGAGGGTGTGGCCAAGATTGACGCGGCCCTCGAGGCGGCCCTCGCCGCTGGGTTGCGCGGCAGCAGCAAGGAGCTGAGGGCCGAGATCGAGCGGTTGAAGCAAGCTCGTGCGGGTAGCGTTGCGTTGCTCACCGCCCAGGCACCAGGTTTGTCGCCTTGGGTGGTCAACCTGCAGACGCCCCTCAAGGCTGTGCAGGAGGTCTTGAGAGGCTCGAAGGCGACGCTGCTGAGCTTCTACGCGACCCAAAAACAGGTGGTGGTTCTTCGCCTGGATGGCGAGAAGGTCACGCTCTTTCATACCCCGCTAACACGCGTGAAGTTGACGAAAGTGATAGCCGGGCTGCGACACGACCTAACGTATTACAGGCCCGCGCTGGCGCGACGCGCGCGTCTCTATCAATGGTTGCTCGCGCGTCCCTTGCAGGGAGTCTCTACGGACAAGAGGCTGCTCCTCGTCACCCATGGTGCTCTGGCGGCTGTGCCTTATGCAGCCCTCACCAGCCAGGGCAAGGCG
>JAFCZD010000090.1 GCA_019314525.1 Deltaproteobacteria bacterium | reverse complement strand
CCGCCAAAACCCATCAAGCTGACGTAGCGCACGCGGCTCTTGCTCCAAGCGGGCGTCCAGATCGCTGCTGCCGCCAAGCTTGCGGTGCCCACGCCCAGGACCGTGCTCAGGGCGCTGCGGAAGCCAATATCGTCGCCCATGGCCACGAGGGAGGCTGATATGCCAAGCCATGAGCCCCAGATAGCCGCTGTGGTGATGAACTCAGCTTCTCCCCGCGGCAGGCTCATGGGGTCTTTGAAGATCAACGAGGTCGCCAAGCCAGCGAGTCCACCGCCAAGGATCGTGCCTGCGACGGCGCGTGAGCTCCAGTTATCACTGTCATCTGTGCCAGCGGCGATGCCATAGACAGCGAAGGCTGTCCATGAGCCCCAGAACTGGGAAAAATGGTGCAGGTGGGCCCAGCCATCAGGGATGGCTCGTCCGCTCGAGAGCAGCAGCGAGGTGACGCCAGCGGTGGTGCCAGCGCCAAGGGCGCTCCAGAGGGCAGAGTCAGCCCAGCTCTCGGTGTCGTCAGTGAAGAGCAGCGGCATCGCCATGCCATAGCCGATCCAGAGCGCGGCGTGGCGTCGATCTCAGCGAGCCTTTGCTTGGCGGCGACGAAATAACGTGAGCTTTGGTAGCGGGTGATCACCCTCTGGAGGAGCTGACGCGCTCGACGCAGTTTGCCATCCACCATCGCCCGCATCGCTTTGTCGTAATAGGCCTGCGCTTCGATTTCGGCTGGTGAACGGCACGGTGCTAGAGGCGTGGGGCTCTCGCTCTTGAGGGCCTCCGTGGGAGTTTCACGCGTGGGAGCCTCGGCGGGGCGACTTGTGGGCGTTGCTGAAGCGGCAGGCGCCAGGGCTGGCTCCATGCCGGGCTCACCCGTTTGGGCGAGCACCGATGCTGGAAGGATCAGAATCAGGGAAAACATGAAGAGTAATAGACGCATCGACAACACCTCTTTTTGTTGCGTTCAGCCTATCCCCATGAGGCTTCAGAAGACAGGGGATCCCCGTGGCATAGGAGGATTCGTCATTATCGCAAGGCCCAATGCACTCTGGGTCCCTAGCGTCGATCAGGCCGTCGTTGTCACGGCGCCACCCAAGTTGCCGTGCCCAAGGTGACCAGGAAAACGTCCGAGCTTCCCTTGGAGGTGATATCGCTTCCACCCAAATTGGCTGTGCCTTGGAAGATCCCTGTGAGGGTGACGTTTCCAGCCTCTATAGCGATGTCGTAACCGCTGTCGGCAAGAGGGCCACCCAGGGCTTTTTGCCAGCGGTGGGCGCCCAAGCTGGTGAAGCTGGTGATGAAGATGTCGGAGTTTCCAGCGCCCATGAGGTCGCCCCCGCCTAGGTCGGCTGCTTCGAAGAAGGACCCCGTAACAAACACATTGCCAACGTCGTCTACCGCCACGTCGTAGCCGCTGTCGGCAAGGGCGCCTCCCAGTGCCTTCTGCCAGCGGTGCACGCCTGTGCTGCTGTAGCTGGTGATGAAGACATCGGAGTTTCCTTTGGAGGAGAGGTCGCCGCCGCCTAGGTCTGCCGTATCCTCGAAAGATCCTGTGAGGGTGATGTTGCCGTTGTGGTCGTTCGTCACGCCCCAGCTGCTCTCGGCAAGGGGCCCGCCTAGGGCTTGTTGCCAGCGGTGCACGCCTGCGCTGGTGAAGCTTGAAATGAAGATGTCAGAGCTGCCTTTGGAGGAGAGGTCGCCGCCGCCGAGGTTGGCTATGCCCTGGAAATCTCCGATGAGATACACGTCGCCGTTGCTGTCGACGGTTAGATCGTGGCCACTGTCGTCGAGGGTGCCTCCCAGCGCCTTCTGCCAACGGTGGGTGCCTGTGCTGCTGAGGCTGGTGATGAAGACGTCAGACCTCCCCTTGACCGTGAGGGCCCCGCCCCCGAGGTCGGCTGTGCCCTCGAAATCTCCCGTAACATAGAGGTTATCATCGCCGTCTACCGACACACCGTAGCTCTCCTCGTTCGAGGACCCTCCCAGCGTTTTCTGCCAGCGGTAGATGCCCGCTGAGGAGAAGCTGGTGATGAAGATATCGTAGCCTCCTTTGGAGGTGGCGCTGCCGTCATCGCCGAGGTCAGCTGTGCCCTCGAAGTCTCCGGTGAGAGTGACGTTACCACTGCCATCCACCACCACCCCTGAGCTCCTGTCAGTGGAGGATCCCCCCAATACCTTCTGCCAGCGGAGGGCGCCAGTGGCGTCGAAGCTGGTGAGGAAGACGTCATAGCCTCCCTTGGACGTGACAGGACCATCGCCGAGGTCGGCCGTCCCCTGGAAGGCCCCTGCGACATAGATGTTACCGCTCTTATCTACCGCCACATCGTAGCTATAGTCCCACTGGGGGCCACCCAAGGTTTGGTGCCAGACAAGCTCGAGGGGCTTTGGGGCGCCGTCGGGCATGTCCC
The DNA here is from genome assembly GCA_019314525.1 of Deltaproteobacteria bacterium. GTDB lineage: Bacteria > Myxococcota_A > Polyangia > JAFCZD01. The sequence goes on along the minus strand of JAFCZD010000090.1, from coordinate 12,253 downwards.
CAGCAGCGTCCCCAACTCCAGCGTCCCCGACTCCAGTGTCCCCAACTCCAGCGTCCTGCAGTTGTGCCTCCACGTCGATTCCTGGCGCGTCTACCCCTGGCGTGCTGGATCCACCGTCTGCGTTGGTGTCGGGTGAGGCTGCCCTGTCGTTGAATACGAGGGAAGAGTCGATGAACGTTCCAGGCCCCCCAGCATCTGCTTGCTCGGAGAAGCCCACGCGCACACAGCTCATGGGTAACAACGTCAGCGTGAGCAATGCGCTCTTCCCCCAGGACACCATCACGTCACCCCTCGCCCTTGCTCAAGAAGCGCCGCATCAGGGCTTCGCCCTCCTCGAGCAGCGCGATAGAGGTTGATTCATGGGGCTGGTGAGCTTGAGCGCCTTCACCAGGCCCAAAGTTAACAGCGTCAATGCCGAGGGTGCTCATACGTCCAACATCGGTCCACGCTTGCTTGGCAGCCACTGGGACGGCACAGCGCCGCTTGAAGCGCTCGAGCACCTCATTGTCCACGGGAATGGTCCCCGAAGGAGCGATATCGATGAAGACCACCTCAGCCTCCCCCGCGACGAGGTCGCGCACGTTCTGTCGTGCCTGTTCCATGCAGCAGCCAGGAGGAAAGCGGTAGTTGAGGTTGAGCTCGAAGCTCGCGGGCACCACATTGCGTGCCACCCCGCCTTGGGCGAGGGTCGCAGAGATCACCTCCATATACTTCAAGTCGCCAAAGAGATGCTCTTTTGGGGTGAACGCGGCGAGTCGCCCAAGGAGCCCCGCAGCCTTGTGCACGGCGTTTTCGCCTTGCCACGGGCGAGCGCTGTGGGCTGCGCGCCCCGAGAAGGTGACGGTGGCGTTGAGCACGCCCAGACACCCGAGCTGCAGCGCGTTGTCCGAGGGTTCGAGGCAGAAGGCGAGGTCCACCTCGTCTTTGATCCACGGCGTGGCGTCAAGCAAGGGACCTAGCCCGCCGCTCTCATAGGGGCCTTCCTCGGCATCGTAGAAGATATGAGCCACATCGTAGGCGGCATGCTCTTCTGGTTTTTCCAGGAGTGACCACATCACCGCCAGGCCAGCCTTCATATCCGCGGAGCCGAGCCCAAAGAGTCGGTCACCTTCAACGCGGGGGGGGTTGTCTGCAGTGGCGGGCACGGTGTCGAGGTGTCCAACCAGACAAACGAGCTGATCATGACGCCGGTGGCTGGGGCGCAGGGCGATAGAGTTGCCTACGCGCTCCACGATCATGCCCCCTGCTTTTTGCGCTCGCTCGATGATGAAGTCACAGAGGGGGCCTTCGTCACCAATGACGCTATGGAACTTCACAAGGGTGAGTAGACGCTCGGCCAGAGATGTATGCATGGGGCGACAGTATGGCACAGAGATCGGCAAACCAACGACTGCATGACGACGTTTGCCCATTGAGCTTGGCATAGCCCACGCCGGAAGGCCGTTTACCCTTGGCATCGCTCTTGCGATGGAAGCGGAGATGCATCTTTCAACGCTCCCCTCCCTTGCTCTGCTCCTTCTTCTTCTTTTTCTCACACCCTTGCGCCTGCTCGCCACGTTGCACCATGGCGAGCATCGTTTGGCGCAGACAAGCCCATGGCGCTGATGGTCGAGCTGGAGCGAGCCAAAAAAAAGGCCCCCCACCAACGGTGAGAGGCCCTTCTTAAAGCGTTGCTGACCTAGAGGTCGTAGGGACGGACCGTTGCACGGCCGTTGTCGCCCGTGCGGGTGACAGCTTCCTCGAGGAGGGCATAGATTTTTTCGTTAAGGGCAGGGATGACGTCTCCACTGCTTTGCTTGCCATTGGCTTTGATGAACTCTTTAACCTTGCTAGCAACGATCAGGACCTCGCGGGTCTTGGCTGCTTTCTTTGGAGCTGCTTTTTTCTTCGCGGGTGCTTTCTTTTTCGCCTTGGCCATGGGTATGCCTCCTTCGGGTTTTCGCCACGGAGATTTCGCTCCGTTTTGCGGTTTAAAAGGCTTCTAAGCCACTTTTTTCCAGTAGTCGCGCTCGCATGTCAAGCGCTTTCACCCAAAGAACGCTGTTTTTGCCCTCTAGGGGCCTTTTTAGCGTCATTTTGGATCCGATTAGGGATTTTACGGGGTCTAGTGGAACTTCGCAGGGGTGAGTTTGAAGAAGTAGCTGCGTGAGGTTCGCCGCTGCACCCGCGTGCGCAGCACCATGTAGCCTTTGCGTCGAATCACCAAATCTGCAGGTGTGCTGCCTCGTGGAGCGATGAGCGCCACGGGCGTGTTTCCTAAGGTTCGACGCCCCCACTTCACCAACGCTCCCCTGGGGCGCGTTTGAATGATCACTTTTATCTTGTCTTTTGGGCTCTGAGCGACCTCCTGCTCTTGGTCGTAGAGCCGTACGCTGCGGATGGGCTTCAACGCTTCTCGGGGTATGACGCGTTTCAGTCGGGCGAAGGGGTCAACCTGGATGGGCGAAGGGGTGGCAACTCGCTCTAGGCTCGTTGCGGGTGTTGGTTGAACCGTGGGTTTGCCTCGCGCGGTGAGAGGGAAGGTGATCGACGCGAGGACCAGCATGGGGATAAGGCGCTTCATAGTTGGACATTCGATCATACGCTTCATCACCCTGTCAATTCTCCCTGTCAATTCTTGCTGGCAATTCTTGCTGGCAATTCTCCCCCAACGATTCTGGCTGTCGCCAATTCTGGCCCTTGCCAATCTCCCTGCTCAAAAATTGGCCACGTATCCTACATCTACTTACACTGTGAGAAGAGAGCAGGAGAAGCATGGAAGCATCAACAGGCCAACTTTGGGAAAGACGCCAAGAACGCATGAGCTGTGGGACCATGATGCGTTTGCAGCAGAATGGTTTTGAGCGTGCCGTGGAGGCGCAGGTCACCAATCTCAGCCTCAGCGGCGTCTTTGTTTCATCAGATGAACTCTGGGCTGTTGGTACGGAGTTGGTCTGTGATCTGCCCTTGCCAAGCGAGAATTTGCGCGTGCGGGGACGGGTTGTTTGGACGCAACCCGGCGGCGGGAGCTTTGTTCCCTGTGACAAGACACTCTCTGATCCCACACCTGTTGGCATGGGCATCGAGTTTGTCGACTTGAGTGGGAGTCACATCGAGGTGTTGAGCGCTATGATCGACACGCGCCCGGTGGAGGCTTCGCAGCTGCAGATATGGTTCGAGGGCACCGAGCAGCCCATCAGCGCTGAGGCCCTCCCCTCAGCAAACGGGCTACAGTTACGCACCGCGCTGCCCTTTTTGCGCGAGGGCTCTATCGTGCGCTTCGCCGCTGAAGGGGAGTCACAGGCTCGCGAGGCGGTCTTGGGCAAGACGTCAATCTACAACCACCCTGAGGATCCTGTGCCCCGTTTGCAGGTGGAACTGCATCTGGCGCCAGACGTGATCATGCCTCTGGAGATCGTCGCTGAGCTGCGCGACAAGTCCACACGCACCACCTTGCGTGACCTCGAGGCGTGCGCGGGTACCATTGAAACAGAGCAAGTCCCCCCTTCCCCAACTGACGGCAGAGCTGGCGTCGAAGTTTCTACCACCTTACGTGGTCAGCTCCTCGAGCTGGAAGAAGAGTCCTACGAGGCCCCTGAGCCGCTCGAGTCTTCTCATTGGACGTTTGACGAGCAGGTCGCCCAGTTAGCTGACTCAGTTCGAGGCATGGATCCTGTGGAGGAGGACGTAGAGTTCTGGCAGGCGTCGAGCACAGGTCCCAGCCCCTGGCTCTGGCTGGCGGCGCTCATGCTTCTGGGTGTAGGCGTGGCATCAGCCTCGTACACAGGCCTGTTTTCACGCATGGGTGATGCTTTCGACGCTTGGTTTGGCTCAGAGGGCGACACAGGTCCCACAAGGGTGGTGTTACCCGCGCCCAAGATGACCCCCCCAGCGGCACGCCAGGTGGTCGCGCAGGCGCCCAAAGTAGTGCCATCCACTCCAAAGGTAGTGCCATCCACTCCAAAGGTAGTGCCATCCACTCCAAAGGTAGTGCCATCCACTCCAGAGCTCGCGCCCACTACGAAGCTCGCACCATCCACTACGAAGCTCGCAGTGCCTCTGGACAAAGGGGTTCCAAAGACGAAGGGGTATGAGCTCTCCATTCTTAATGGTACGACATCATTGCGTATTCCCCTTTCGGGTTCTGTGAAGGGTCATCAAGCTTATCCCCTGGCCGACCCAGACGGTTTGGCCATAAAGCTCCCTCGAGCTCGCCCCTCCCTCTCACGTGGACTGCATAAGGTGGGTCGTGGTGGAGTACGTGCTCTCTGGCTTCGTCGGTTCGAAGGTGGCACGCAACTCCGGGTGCTCTATCAGCGCCCCAGCCCCGATTGTCGCTACACAGTGAAGAGCGACGCCATCGAACTCTCATGTCGGCCTGCGTCTCGATAGTTTCTGCCCTCACAATGGTTTCTTGCGCCAGAGCATAGTTCTTTCTCGGGTGGCTCACGGTTTTGAGCTAAATGCGCTATATTCTCCGCGATGAGAAAGCGTAGCCATCGGCTAGACAAAATGGCGCGGGTCTATGATGACGAGATCCTGCCCATCTGGTCTGAGCGTTTCGGGCGGATGCTCCTGAAGGGGCTGAAAGTCCCCAATAAGGCCATGGTGCTCGATGTGGCGACGGGCACGGGCTACCCCGCCCTCGAGATCATCAAGCTGATGGACACCCAGAGCCGTTTGGTCGCCATCGAGGGCATTGGCGTCCTGCTGGATGTGGCGCGCAAGAAGGCTGGAGATCTCGCCGCCAAGCGCATTTTTTTCCGCACCGAAAACCCAGAAGCCAAGCTCGGTTTTGCCGACGGGGTTTATGATCTGACGGTGTCGAATCTCGGCTTGCTTGAGGTGGATAACCCACAGAAGACGCTGCAGGACTTCGCTCGTGTGACCAAGCCAGGCGGTCAGGTCGTGGTCACCCTCCCCCTCGCGGGCACCTTCAGCGAACTCCACGACATCTTTCGTGAGGTGCTGGTCAAGGGCGACAAACACGAGACCCTCGTCCGCCTCGAGGAGCATATCTCCCAGACGCCTGGGCCGGATGAGGCCGCCTGTTGGCTCGAAAACGCCGGCCTCCAGGACGTTGAGGTGGAGGTGGACGAGTTCAAGCTCCTCTTTCGCAGCAGCCGCGAGTTCTTCTTCGCACCGGTGATCGAATACGGTCCTTTGGTGGGTTGGAAAAGGGCCGCCGGCAAGGGCGAGGGCATGCAGGAGCTCTTCTGGCAGATCAAAGAGGCCATCGACATTTATTTTGGTGACAAGGCCTTCGAGATCACCGTGAAGGCTGGTTGTTTGCGAGGTCGGCGCCCTGGGTCACTCAAGGTTCGTCAGCCCCAGCCCCCGCGTGAGCAGTCACAGGTCGTGGAGGCGTTGCAGGAGGTCACCCGCAGCGGCATCATTAGCGAAGGCTCGTCTTCTTTCCGAGAGGTTAGCGGAATCGTGCTTCTCCCTGACGAAGACGTCGTGGAGATCGAAGATGACGACGATCAGGGTGAGGCAGCCAACAACAGCGATGACGAGGTCACGCGCCCCAGGGGTTGAGAAGCTCCCGAAGTCCAGGCACTCACTTCCCCCCCTGTGCTACGATTGAAGTGAACGATGCTTTGAGAAACTAGAGGGTTCGCGACTTATTATGCCGCGAACATCTGGGCAGCCCTAGCAACGATTCATTGCTTCCGCCGAGTAGGTCTAGGCGATTATGAACGTAGCAAGAGTGTGGAGTCATGTCATGGCGAAGAAAAAACGACTGGTTCTGTGTTTCTTTGGGCTCTTGCTCACCGCCGTCCTTGTGTACCTCTGGTATCAGGGACGTGAGGATACGAGCTACCAACACCTGTTGGCTCAAGAGGCATCAGCTCAAGAGGCGTCTACCTCCAGCGCAGCCCCATCAGACCTCTCTGATGAGCTCCTGATAGACCTACACAACGACGCGAGCGCCAAAGATGTTCGGGAGCTGGAGCGTCGCTATGGCATCAAGCTGCGACCCAACAGCCGCTTCTCCTGGGCGGAGCGTCTTTTTCGCAGCAAACTGAGCCCAAAACTCAAGGGTCTGACCCTCATCAAGAAGCTGCGGGCCGAGGCGCTTGTGGAGCGGGTGGAGTTCGACGCGATCTATGGCCTGCCTCCTCTTGAGCGCTCGCCACTGCCCCTGAGAACCGCTGTGGACCCGAGTCACGAGGGCTTCCCCAACGATCCAAAAGTCATCTACCAATGGCACCTCGATCAAATCGGCATGCGCAGCGCCTGGAAACGTGGTCAGGGTGAGGGCGTGATCGTCGCCGTCATCGATACGGGGGTCGCCTACAAGGATCACGCGGGCAAGTTCAAACAGGTGCCCGATCTGGCCCAAACAGAGTTCGTTGCTGGCTATGATTTCGTGAACGATCACGAGTTTGCCCTCGATGACCACGGCCATGGCACCCACGTCGCCGGGACCATCGCCCAGTCGACCCATAATGGTATAGGTGTGGCCGGCGTCGCGATCCACGCCAAGATCATGCCCCTCAAGGTCCTCTCGGCGCGTGGTTTTGGCAACGTCGCCGATATCGCTGAAGCCATTCGCTTCGCAGCTGACCATGGCGCCAAGGTGATCAACATGAGCCTTGGGGGTCCGCGAGCCAGCAGCATCCTCGCGTCAGCAGTCAAATATGCTCACGGCAAGGGCGTGCTCGTGGTCTGCGCGGCAGGAAACGACGGGCGCGCGAAGGTCGGGTATCCGGCTGCGTATCCCTACGCCTTCGCTGTGTCGGCGACGCAATTCGACCGCACCGTCACCTTCTACAGCAACACCGGCAAGCAGATCGCCCTCGCCGCTCCTGGCGGTAATACACGCGTGGACCAGAACAACGACGGCATGCCTGACGGCGTGTTGCAGAACACGATCAAGATCAGCAAGCCCCTAGAGAACGATTACCTGCTCTTCATGGGCACCTCCATGGCCGCGCCTCATGTGGCAGGTGTCGCCGCGCTGGTGGTGGGTGCAGGCGTCACCAAGCCCGACGCTGTGGCCAAGGTGCTCACCTCGACCGCGATTCATCCCAAAGGCGCAGAGCGCGATGATCGCTATGGCGCAGGCATTGTCAACGCTGACGCGGCCTTGGCCAAAGTGCGCGGGAGCTGGGGGGGCCAGCAGCTCGGTCTCGCAGCTGGCCTGATGTTTCTGCTTTTTGGTGGTCTCGCTTGGCGTCGCCAGCTTGGCCTGCGCTTTGGTGTGGGCGCGGCGTTTGGAGCGCTCCTAGGCAGCAGTGGCTTCTTTTTTCTACCAGCTTTTGGGCTCGCGCCCGAGGGTGCCGCGGGCGCGATGCTCGTCAGTGGCCTGCCTGCATGGGATCAGGCCCTCTTCGGTGCCATCAACCATGGAAACCCGCTCTTCTACAGCGCGCTGATCCCCCTCTTGCTCGCCGTGGGGCTCTATGGCGCACCACGCCTGCGGGGGCTGACGGTGGGCCTGCTCATCGGTGTGGCAGCACACCTGCTCTTTTTTGCCTTCTTTTCAGCCGTGAATATCGCGTGGGTGCCCAACGTGCTCGATGGCGCCTACCTCGTGCTCAACGCCATGATCTGCCTCTTCGTGGCGGCGGGCGTCGCTCTGCGGGCGCGGAGCTAGGAGCTGCCCATCATCGAATTGGGCCCGGCCCCTTGCCGCTCTCGAGATCTTCGGGCAAGGCCGCGAGGTGGTTGTTGGCGACGCCCCAGCGGCTCTGACGCCAACGCCGCTGATGCACGAGGAAGGTGCTCAGGGCGTCGGTGAGCATGCGTGTCACCAAGGGTTGCTTCTTCTCTAGGCGCGTGGCTTCAGGCCAGCGTTTGCTCTCCATGTCATAGAGGCGCGGGTCTCCTTGGCCGCCAACCCAGAGCTTGTAGCGGCCCAGGCGCATGGTGCGAGCTAGCTCGTATTGGGTTGCGTAACGCGGACGTGGGTAACCGCGACCGACGCCCTGCGCCAACGGCAGCAAAGACGCCATCTGCACCGTGTCTGGGATCTCCACGCCCACGGCGTCGAGGACCGTGGCCATCATCGCTGCCCCTTCGGCGCCATCTTTGACATGAACCCCACTGCCAAAGAGCGGCGGGTAGTGGATGATCAGCGGTACATTAACCACCGTGTCTCTCAGAGACGCACCATGCCCAATGCGCCCATACTCCCAGAATTCCTCACCATGATCCGCGACGATCACGATCATCGTCTCGTTGCGGATGCCCTTCTTTTCGAGGGCTTGCAATACGCGACCGAGGTGTTGGTCGTTATAGGAGATCGTGCTGTCATAGATTGCCCGCACCCGCTTGCGGTCGGTGGCTGAGACGGTCTTGGGTCTGCCCGCGAGCTTATCCCAGGTGGGGCCCATCACGTTCTTCTTGAAGATGCCGTGGTAGGCCGCTGGGTAGTAGCGGTTGAGCCAGGGCTGGCGTCCACGCCAAGACACATGAGGATCGATGGTGCCGATGTAGAGGTAGAAGCTCTTATCACCATGTTTTTCCACAAAGCCGATGGCGTGGTTGGCGAGGGCCTTGGCGGTGAGGCCGCCCCCCTTGTGCAGGGTATTCCGGTAGTAATTCCAGCCCTCTCCAAAGCCCCAGAAGCGAGTGATGTTGCCATTGGCCGACCAGCCAGCGGTGTAAAAGCCCTTCTTACGCAGCGCCTCTGCCAAGGTGACGAAAGAAGAGCGTAGCTTGTTCTTGGGGCCGATGAAGCGATGCTGTTTGGGGTACATGCCTGTCCAAAGCGACGCGTGGCTGACGCGAGACTCGGTGCCGACGATATAAGAGTCAAAGAATGTGCCCGTCTTGACCAACTCGTCCATCACGGGTGTTTCCACGCGGCTTTTTGGGTTGGAGGCACGAAAATGATCGGCACGCCAATTGTCCACCAGCCAAAAGAGCACGTTCTTGGGCCGCTTAGGGTAGGAGACCTTGGGCTCGGGGCCAGCCATGACCACCTCAGCATTGGACAACTCGAGGCTCTTGCATGTGTTGCCCCCGCCACTGTGAGCAGAAACAGCTTGGAGCTCGACGCGCAAGGGCTGATTGGTGAGGGCGCCGAACTCCACAGAGGTGGTGACCATTCCCTTGGTGAGGGTCTCTTCTGTACGGACCACAATGCGCGCCTCACCCTTTTCGGGCTTCAGCGTTACCTGGAGCCCACAGCGTTGCTCGGCGGGCTGTGCAGCGAAGCTCAGGCGAAGCTTGGCGTCTTTTTGTGGGTAGAGGTAGTAGGCGAGGCCGCCGTCCTTGGGCAGCAAGAGCCCGCCTTGCCCCATCACCTGCATGGGTGGGTGTTCGTTTGGGGCGGCTTTGCCGATCTGCAGCCAATGCAGGGCGCCAAAGATTCTCTTTTCTCCAGCGAGCTTGCCGCGCTTGGCCCAGATCATGTCGATGCGATTTTCTCCCGCGTGTAGGGTCTTTTCCGGGATAGCGAGCTGCACACGTTGGCTGCCTTTGCTCAAGGAGGCACGTTTGAGGGTCTTATTGTTGAGCTTCACACGCAGCCCCTGGGTCGCAGGGCTGCTGATACGCAACGTTATGATCTTTGCCTCACGGGCCTGGCTCGCAGTGAGGGGGAAGGAGAGCCAGCTGGTGCTCTTGAAGGAGAGGGCCACGCGGGTGTCGTCGAGCTTCTTGTTGAGCTTCCAGCAGCGCCAGGGTTCATCGAAGGTCGTATATTTGGCCAGACCGGCGCTCTGAGCCGTGATCGCCAGGCCGCCATCACGGATCAGGTGTCCGAGCATGCGGCTGTCGAGTAGCGAGACCACCGCGTGGTGAGGGGTCTTCAGCGTGGGCAGCGAGGACTTCGCGGCGACCTGAGGCGTGGCGGGGGCAGGAGCCGCTGCGGCCGGCGGCACCGCAGCTGGTGCGGCCTTGGTGATTGCCTTCGTGGGGGCAGCTTGAGGCGTGGCAGCCCCCCGCAGCTCACCGGCAGTTCTATCGCTCGAGCATGCAGCGAGGACCAAAGAAGAGATGGACAGAAGATGAAGCGTTGTTCTCAGCATGGCCGAACCCTAGGGGAAGAGCCGTGCCCCTGCAAGTCAGAGTGAGCCTGGTCCAGGCTAGCCCACGGCCTTCGGGCCGCCTAGGCTCCATAGCGCTTGACAGTCATAGAGCAGCCGATTGACGATGACGCCCTTACTCAAGGAGGCTCCCATGCGGGTGTTGATCACTGGAGGGGCAGGCTTTATCGGCTCTCATATCGCTGAGCGTTTCGTCAAGGATGGGCATGAAGTGCGCATTATTGACAACCTCAGCAGCGGCCATGTCGAAAACCTCGCTGGCTTTCGCGATGGCGTGACATTCACCCAAGGCGATATCCGCAACCGCCGGCTCCTCGAGGAGCTCTGCGAGGGGTGCGAGCTGGTCTATCACGAGGCGGCGGTGGTTTCCGTGCCCTACTCTGTCTCTTACCCCCAAGAGACCCACGACGTGAATATTCAGGGCACGCTCAATGTGCTCGAGGCAGCCCGGGCGCAAGGCGTGAGGCGGGTGGTCTTTGCCGGCTCGGCAGCGGTCTATGGTGAGGAGCCGACGTTGCCCAAGGTGGAGACGATGGCTGCTGAGCCCATCGCCCCCTATGGCGTGGAGAAGATCACGTCGGAGTACTACTGTCGTGTTTTCAATCAGCTTTATGGGCTCGAGACGGTCACCCTGCGCTACTTCAATGTCTTTGGGCCGCGTCAGGACCCTTCCTCTGCCTATTCAGGGGTCATCAGCATTTTCGTGGATCGCGCGCTCTCAGGGCGAGGTCCGGTCGTCTTTGGTGATGGCGAACAGAGCCGGGACTTCGTCTTCGTCGACAACGTGGTGCAGGCCAACATGCTCGCGGGACAGAAGGCCGAGGCGGCGGGTCGTGTCTACAATGTTGGGCTAGGCAAGGAGACAACGCTCAACCAACTGCTCGCGATGTTGGGCCGCATCACCGGCAAAGAGCTTGTGGCAAGCTACGCTGAGGCCCGCGCAGGTGATATTCGTGAGTCTGTGGCCAGTATTCAGCGTATCTCCACAGAGCTGGGCTACGATCCTCGGGTACCAGTAGAAGAGGGTCTGCGACGTTTGGTGGACTCCTTGCGCAATCCCTAGCCACTGGCTAGACCTGCTCGGCGGAGATGATGAACCGCTCAGAACCCACCCCCAGAATCTGTGAGCGGTGTTTCTGACCGGTTCTTGGGCGCTCCCTTGCCGTCATTTTTCGTTTCTTTTGGTTCGCGACTTACGCCGCGAAGGTCTAGGTTTCACCCATGAGCTTTCTTATCTTTCGTTCACCTGTCACGATCATCCATCCCCTGCTTTTCAGCTTCTGCCTCAGTGTGCTGTCCCTTGGTGGCTGCAAAAAAGAAGACGTGCCCGAACACGTCCGACAGCAGCGCCAAACCGAGAAGACGTTCAAAAAGCGCAAGGAGCTGATGAAGAAGGGCAAGCTCAAGCATTGGGTGGGTGCGCCTCATGCCCAAGAGCAGGGTGAGCACACGCATGGTCAATCGGAGCCTCCACGGCCCCTTCCTCTCGAAGATCTCGACGACTCCAAGTGGCCAAAACAAGTGAAGATTTTGACATTGCAGGTGAAGAAGGCCCATGGGCCAGCGATTCCTGGGCTGGCGCTGAGGCTGGCCCAGCAGGGGCCGCCAGCTTTTGAGGCTATGCGCTTTTTGATCCGTCAGAGACGTCAGCCCAAGCATAAGCTGGCGATGTTGGGCATGCTGCTCGCGGAGGCGCAGATGTTTCGGCCGCTGAGCCTGGCCAAGCTTTCACGGGACGCTATCCTGCCCTACCTTCAACGCGCCGCGATTCAACGCCTCGCGTGGCTCAAAGACAAGACCAGCCAAAAAGAGCTCCATGCTGTGAAAGAAGCGGAGAAGCCCATGGCAGAGTTCATCGAGCAGGCCAACAGGCAGCGAGGCCCAAGTTATACCAAAGAGCAGCTGGCGACATTGGACGCGGTTTTTCATGGCAAGGACGCAGAAGCTGTCAAGAAGACACTGCACACCTGCAATGATTTCGCCCTCGAAGCTGGCCTGTTTGCGATCTTGCACACCCAAGGGGCGAGGCGCGTCGTCAAGGGTCTGGTGACCAAACGACTGGTGACACTGGCCTCCTCTGGCGACCGTCAGCGTCTTAGAGAGTATGTCTCGGTAAGGAGCCACCCTCCGCTGATTCGAGTCGCAGCGGCTCAGGAGTTGTTGCAGAGCAAGAGCGTGGATGACAAGGCGTTGCTGAACAAGCTCGCGGCGGACGCCAAAGAGCCCATGGCGCCCCTCTTGCGAAAGCTGCTCGCGGGAAAGGGCCCCAACTA
>JAFCZD010000089.1 GCA_019314525.1 Deltaproteobacteria bacterium | reverse complement strand
ATCTTGCGAATTTGTGCCTCAATCTGCCTGGGTTTCCGGATACACCAATGGCCACTGATCACGTGTTCTGTGTCCTCAAACACCTGTTGGGATCTCGAATCTGAATCAGACCTGAGGCTGAGCCACAGCTGGGCTCAGGACCCCGGCCAAACCCAGACGCCGGATCGCCGCGAACATCAACGAAACAGCTGCCACCCCAGCACCTCCTACCACGGCGTATGAAGCGCTGCTACGCTCCCCTCATGCCGAAAACTCTCCTCTTCTTGCTCATGCTGCTCATGCCCAGTGCCGTGCAAGCGGGCGATCCCTGCCCCATCAGCCTGCTTGTCTTCGACCTGGGGCCACCCTTGTGGCTCAAAGCAACCGCCCCCAAGACAGACCCCTTTCTCGAGGCCCTGATCAAACACGCCAACGCCCTCGACTGCTCGTCGGTGAAGCGTGGCAAGATCGTCAACAACTACCTGGCGATCAAGCCCAACGATACGACGAAGGACAAGTTGGCGAAGTACTACCTCCACGAGCAGATCTTCACCAAGGGTCGCCGCTTTCGCTGCCGCGACGCCGCAAAACGGCTGCGCGCCATCCGGCACGCTGGATCCGCCGACAATCTGCTCTACATCCGTGGGAGGCGTCGCATCATGCTCACCGTGCCTGGGTGGGATACGCTCTGCTCACCAAGAAGAACGTGCTGCGCGTCTGGAAAAAACTCACAAAGAGGCTGGTCGCCTACCGCCACGCCAACCCCTGATTCGCCCACACATCGGCGCTACTCCCATCCAAGGCGCGTGTCAGCCGAGCGAAGCGAAGCGTGTCTCACCATCCACATCGGCTCGCCCTCACACCTCGTCGCCTGTCATCCCAAGGCCTTAGCGAAGTGCTGTCATTGGCGCACCCTTTGCTTTAATCGCCACCATGACACAACGCCTCATCCTCGAACGCCTCACCCTGCTCTTGCTGGTCACCACCGTGCTCGTCGCCGTCTTCTCCTTTGTCACGTTTCTCGCCACCGAGACGCTACATTGGGTGATCTTCGCCAGGCTAGAAGCACGCTTCTTTCACACCTTCCTTCCCCTCTGCTTGGCGGCAATCTTTGTTTTCTCCGCGTTCAACGCGGCGCTCAATATCGGCATCATCGCGGAGTCCCGCCTCCAAGCACCCGAAGCGGCAACCCAGAAGCAGGGCCTGTGGCAAAGCACAGGCAAGCTCGCAGCAGGCCTCACCCTCCTCCTTGGGCTGCTGCTCCTCTGCCTCTTCTTCGTCAACCGCAGCAACATCCAATCCAAGATGGATGACGTGAGACACAAGATGACCCTCATGAGCAAACGCAACGCTTCATTGCTGAAGAAGCTAACAGCGGCCATCGAAGCGCGTGACGCCACGCAGGTCACTGGAATGCTCGAGACCCTTGCCACGCGCAGCCCCAGCTTCCGTCAGGTTTCGTTGGTGGTCCCCATGCGCCACCACGGCGTGACCACCTATATAAACATCGATCGTTGGATGAAGGCTGAACACTTCAAGCTGGATAAACGCTGGCGCTTCGCCCCCAACCGCTTTCAACTCGCCTACCTTGAGCGCGTCATGGCGCAACGGGGTGGAAGCGTTGAGCCTGGGATCTTTGTGCGCCGGCCCAACATCAGCATCTACTATCCCATCAGAAACGCAGCTGGACGGATGGTGTACTTCCTGCGCTCCCAGCACCACCGCTATGGCCACAAGGAGTACAAATAGTTGAGGGTGCTCACTTGAGCAAGATACCAAACTTGACGCTGAGATAGGATTCCACGGCCATGCGCTCTGCATTCGAGAGGTGCGAATCGAAAGCGATAAACTCGGCGATCTCCCCATGGAAAAAGCCCACCGTGCCCCTGAAATCTGCCCCCAGCTTGTTGCCATAAACAGTATCGGTCACAAGAGGTGCTGTGGTGCTCAACACCTCTTCACCGTTGGTGAAGACGCGCAGCGTCGCCCCATCATAGTCTGCGACCAAGATCGCCGGCTCACTGGCCGGCGAAGTGCTCGTTGTGAACACCGTACAATTGGTGTCAACATTGAAAAAGGTGCCCACCGTCAACGCGAACTGACCGCCACAATAGTTGTCATCACCCTGGCTGAAGATCGTGCCAGCGCTGACGCCCTTGACCACTGCAAAAAAGGCACGCGCGCTAACGCGCCCAGGGGCAATCCATGCATTGGAGAGCGACTGCCCCCCTGAAAAGCGCAGGGTGGGGTGTGCATTGATCCCGTTGGCCACAAATACCGGCTGACGCGATGATGCACGCTGTGAAAAGTGGCGGCGGTTCCCTGAGACGTCGGAGATGAGCGCTACAGGACCTTGATCCCCGAACATCGTAGACGAAAGCTCAAGCCAAGTTGCAGGCTGGGGAAAACCTACCACGCGGAGTTCGAGTTCATCGCTCTGGCCGAAGCTATCCTCGACCCGAAGATGGGCCGAGCCAGGAGTGGAAGGAGCCTGGTAGACGCCTTCCGGCGCGATAGATCCTGGGCCCGAAAGAACATAACAATAGGGCGCTACCCCTCCTCTCGGGTTGAGGCTCAAAGCCTCCCCTGCTTTCACGGTGACGACGCCGTCGTGAAAAAACGCCACGGATCCCGTGCCACAATCGAGGCTGCCTTCAATGGGAATGTTGTACTTCCGAGACAAATAACAGAGGGTCTCTTCGAAGGGGTAGCCCGTGGACGCGTCCTCGAAGACCATCAACTCGGCGATGCTGCCCTGATAGAATACGTAAGGCGCGGAGACATGCCATGCCCCCACCTCCAGGGGCACGTTCGAAGCAGTGTTGATGGCCTCCACCTTGCGACCGCTCCACACCCCATTCACCTGTTGGTCGATGGCCTCTCCATCATAGTGTGCGACCACCAGATAAGGCCGCGCCTGCTGCATGGGGGTGGTGGAGGCGGCTGCTTTGTCATAGCTGTGCACATCCACGACAAAGGTGCTGTCCATGCGATGCCGACCGTCGGCGCTGCCCACAGAGAGCCCGAAAGCATTCCTGAAACTGTTGCTTCCCCCCCAGGCACACACCGGCTGTCGACTCCCCCTCGGCGCGATGTCGGTAACCACAGCGATGACAGAGCGTGGGGCAGCGCCCAGGGCGGGTAGGTAGGAGGGGTGTTTCAAGTATTGAGCTCCGTGGAAGTCCACCACGGGCAAGCCGTTGAGGGCCGCATGCCTGAGAGTTGGGCGCTGACTCGCCATGCCTTGGACGACATCGTTCTTTTGGGCGCTGCGATCGCTCCAGGTAGCGATGGAACCACCATCCCCCAGAGGCATGAGCGTGTCGGCCGATAACCACACTCCGAGCGCTGGGTGATCACTCAGGTTGAAGCTGAACACCTTGGCCTGGGCGGTGTCTCCTGCACCATCGGTAACACGAATGGTGAGCTCGCCAGCTCCGGTGGTCTGCAACAGACCACCCGGACTCACCGTTCCATTGTTGCCCGCTTGCAGGGTGAAGGTGAACGTGCCGGTGCCCCCCACCGCTTTGAATTGAACGTGGGTTCCCGACGGCGCATAGGCCGTAGAGGGCGAGATCGCGAGGGGGGCGGCCGTGGCAAAGTCAGCGTCGGCGGCCCCGTCGAGATCCACAGCCAACTCTTGCTCCACGAAAGCATCGCTCTGTCCGTCGGTCTGTCCGCTGCTCTCTCTGTCGGCTGACGATGGAGAGACAATACGCGCACAAGCCCATGGAGCGAAGACGATTGCCGCCACGAGGAGCACAACTGAAAAGACCCGATCTAAACCCATGGGCACCATAATAGCGGCCGGGCTTGCTCGGAACAATCCGGGCGGCTTGATCTTGCCTCGTCCCCATCGTGTCGGGAAATTCAACACATGGTGATGCCTTATACACCATGACCTGCCCATCCCCTTACATGATTATAGGCACTTAGAACACGACCAACCTGGTACGAACACTGCACAGGGCCAAGCCTCACCAGTCGAGGCTATTTTCCATGTTCAAGTTGCTAAGTGTCCTATGCACCATCGCTCTCTTTGCAGGCTGCGGCCCTGAATCAGAGTCTGCTCTCTCCATCTCCACCCAAAGCCATGAGGTGTCCACAGTCCCCATGACGGTGTGTGCGACCTTGCCTGCTGGCCTGCAAGGGAAGACCGCCCGCCGCTACGATGGAAATGACGGTGGCAACTTCTATGGCGGCACGGTGTATCTCGCTCCAGCCCACCCTCGCCCCGGAGACACCCTCTTTGTCGTCGTCGGACTTCCTAACTCCCACCAGATCCCCGAGTGGCCCATCATCCGCATGACAGCCAACGCCTGGGCGGCCCAGCGCGATGTGAAAACCAAACGGTATTGCGCCAGAGACGGCAAGGATGTCTTTGTGGCCGAGCTTGGGCGCTTTGACGCGGGGACAAGGGTAGAATTCGCGATCCGAGCAAAGTTGACCGCCCGCTTTCAGCACATTTGGCTCAACAACGGCGACAAGAATTTTCGCTTTGAGGTGCGCTCTGCCTCGACCTTGGGTTGGGTCGGTGACACGCACTTGCGGGTGGCCGGAAAAACGATCCCTACTGAACTCGCGCCAGCGGATCAAGCCCTTGGTGTCTACACCCAGACCAACCCCATGGGTGCGGCGAAGAGCGTGGACCTCTTTGTTCTTCGCCCCCAACAAACAACGCCACAACGCTTCATGATGAGGGCAGACGTGGACTTCGCCGGCCCTGACCACAACAACACTCAGTGGACGGCCACCCTGCCCAAGGAGCTGTTGAAGAACGGAGAAACGCTGCAGGTCTGGGTTCGTGCAGAAGGTGTCAACGGCGAGGTGTTGTGGGACAGCCACAACGGGAAGAACTATCACCTCACTCCCAAGAGCTACCCTATAGGCTGGGCTGGCGGCTTGGGTGCCTATTGGCCTGCCCAGAAGGGCTACCGCGAAGGCAGGCTCTTTGACAACGATGGTTCTACAGCCACCGGCTGCTGGAATAACGGCGTAAGCGTGAGTTCCTATAGCGTGCGCGCGGTGCGAGTGTACGCACCTGGCTTGACCGATCGCTTCTATGCAGACCAAGCCAGCCTCCAGGGCGCTGCGGCGATCATTCGCGCCGAGGTCTACTCTAACCTCACCGGGGGCTGGATGGGCTCCCCCGCACACTTCGAGGGTCAGGAAGGCAACGACTTCATCTACAGTTTCTTTGCCTTCAACGATTTTTGCGATGGCGGCGGCAACTCTGCGTTCGCCGATGGCAGCTACAAATTCAAGCTGCGCTTCTCCACCGATGAGGGGAAGAGTTGGTTCTGGGTTGGCAGCGTCGAGGGAAACAATCTGGACCTGAACTTCGCCTATCGATGCAGCTACTTCAACAACCCCGACGACTGTCTGCCCGCATCATAGCTCTAGCGGTCTGTGCTGCTGTACCCGATGGATGGGAGCTTGAGGGTGCGACCGTTGCTAGCCTGCGCCACCCCACCGATGGCTGTGGCCTTGCCCGCAGCCATGGCGCTGGCGGCCCCAAGGGCCTCGGCCAAGGCTTCCCCGCCCGCCGCTGCTACGGCCCTGAAAATCGCGGTGGCGTGGGCCTGTCGGGGCGCGGACGCGCTCGCAGAAAAGAGCGCCACGGCTCTGGCTGACTCAACGCCCATAGTGGCGGACTTGCCTGCTCTTGCCTCCGCGGTGAACAGGCCAATGGCGAGCACGCTCTCGCTGTGCCCCTCCACCACAGGTCGCAAGCCCACCATCACTCGCTTCCCCTTGAAGCGAAATTGCAAGGACTGACAGTCAACTCGTACGAAAGCGTCTGCTCGCCCTTTCGCCAGCGCAGAAAGAGGAGCCATGAAAAAAAGAAGCGCGAAAACTGTAACTACTCGTACCATGCAGAGCGTGGCTGCAAATCTCGATCCATTCGCTCCCTGCAACATTCTTGTATACTTAGCACGTCACCGGCTGGAAGGATGATCGGCCAGGGCCTCCAGGGTCGCCAGCCCTCATCTGACCACTCCTTGTCTTGGGAATTTGTCATAGCGTCCCTTTCAGGACACAGTATCTAGCGATTTCTTCACGCAGAAGACGACAACACAACCTAAGACACATGCCACGGAGGCTGCTTTGATCATCGTTCTCAAGCCCAACACCAGCAAAGAGCAGGCGGATGAAATTCAACGCCGCATTGAGGCCAAAGGCCTCAAGCCGCTTTATCTCCCGGGCACCGAACGTGTCGTGTTGGGCGCCATTGGCGATGAGCGAGTGCTCGCCCAGCTCCACCTCGAAGGTCACCCACAGGTCGAGTCCGTCAAGCCCATCTTGAGCCCCCACAAGTTGGTGGGCCGAGAGTTTCATCCCCACGACTCCATCGTGAAAATCGCAGGGGTCCCCGTGGGCGGTGAGCGCTTCGTCGTCATCGCTGGGCCCTGCGCCGTGGAGAGCTATCAACAGATGACAGACACCGCCAAGGCTGTGAAGAGCGCAGGGGCCGCCGTGGTGCGGGGGGGCGCGTTCAAGCCGCGCACCAGCCCCTACGCCTTTCAAGGGCTCGGCGTGGCGGGCCTCGAAATCCTCCACAAGGTCTCCAAAGAGCAAGGCATCCCCTACGTCACCGAGGTGGTGGAGGTGGCAGATGTGGAGCTTGTGGCGAAGGACTCCGATGCGCTCCAGGTAGGGGCGCGCAACATGCAGAATTACCGTTTACTCTCCGCCCTTGGTCATTGCGGCAAGCCCGTGTTGTTGAAGCGAGGCCCCGCGGCAGAGCTCAAGGAGCTGCTCTTGGCCGCAGAGTATATCGTCAACGAGGGCAACCCTGATGTGATCTTTTGCGAGCGAGGCATTCGCACCTTCGAAACAGCCACACGCAACACCTTGGACCTCAACGCAGTCCCCTTCCTCAAGCAGCGCAGTCATTTGCCCGTCATGGTGGACCCCTCCCATGGCACGGGCGTGCGTTCCCTCGTCACGCCCATGGCCCGCGCGGCGGTGGCGGCAGGGGCAGATGGCATCCTGGTGGAGGTCCACGTGGATCCCTCCGTCGCCCTCTCGGATGGGGCGCAGTCTCTCTATCCACAGCAATTTGCTGAGCTGATGGAAGGCATCAAGCCCTTCGTGCAGGCCGCGGGTCGTACCTTGTGACAGCGATGATGACCCCCCTCGCGCCAGGAGAAGCGCAAGCGCTGGTGCGGACCATCATGCGCTGCCCCGATCCGGTGGACCTCTTCAGCGCCTGCGGAGGTGGTTCACTGGGCACCCTCTTGCTCGAGACGGCCGAGGTGGCCGATGCAAGCGTTGGCGGTAAAAGCTTGATCGTCACCCAGAGCGCGCTCTCATTGCGCTGTCAAGGCTCACGTGTGCAAGCCCAGGCGCGAAGCGGCAATGGGCGTGGGCTCTTGCCCTGGCTGGCCACAAAGCTTGCTCTGCTGGGTCCAGTCACCCAGCAGGGCGACATCGTGACCTGTGAGATAACGCTCCCTCCCGACGCCAGCCGTAACGAAGAAGAGCGCCTCAAGGCGCCCATGGCCATCAGCGCCTTGCGCTCGTTGGTCTTTGGGCTGCAGGACCGCCTCGGTCAGCCCTCGAGCACCCCCCTGATGGTGGGCGTCTTTTCCTACGATCTGCTGGGCACCTTTGAAGACCTGCCACCAGCCTCTGCAGACCCGCTCCACTGCCCCGACTATGAGTTCTGGTTACCCGAGCTCTCGATCTGGCTCGATCACCAGCGACGCTCCGCGCAGATCGTGGGCCACGTCTTCTGTGACGAGGGCTATGGAGACATCCTCCATGGTGTGCAGCAGCTGGTCTCACAGCTCGAAACAGACGCCATCGTCAACGCACGGCAGCATGAGGTGTCCCAGCAAGCGCCTGCCGCTGAACTCCACCTCGACCTCGACGACGCCAGCTATGGCGACCTCGTAGATCGCGTCAAAGAGCATATCGTCGCCGGGGATGTCTTTCAGATCGTACCTTCACGGACCTTCAGCCTGCCTTGCCCGGATCCACTCCGCGCCTACCGTCGCCTACGCGCCATCAACCCCAGCCCCTATATGTTCTACATCTGCGGGCAGACCAATGAAGGGCAAGCCAGCGTGCTCTTTGGCGCCTCACCCGAGACCGCGCTCAAGGTCGATGGGTTGCCACGACAGGTGCAGCTCATGCCCATCGCGGGCACAAAACCCCGAGGCCGAGCAGCTGATGGCGCCATCGACGCCGACCTCGATAGCCGCTACGAGGCGGCGCTGCGGCTCGACGAAAAAGAGGTCGCCGAGCATATGATGCTGGTAGACCTCGCCCGCAATGATGTCGCTCGCGTCAGCGAGCCGGGCACCCGCCATGTGCATCGCCTTCTCACCATCGCACGCTACTCGCATGTGATGCATTTGGTCTCTTTGGTGCGAGGCACCCTACGTGCCGACCTCGACGCACTCCACGCTTATGTCGCGACGATGAACATGGGCACGCTGGTGGGAGCGCCAAAGATCAAAGCAGCTCAGCTACTGCGACGTTATGAAGCAACACGCCGCGGTCCCTATGGGGGCGCCGTGGGCTACGTCATGAGCGACGGACGCATGGACACGGGCATTGTCATCCGCTCCGCCGTTGTGGTTGACGGAGTGGCTTATGTGCGGGCCGGCGCAGGCGTCGTCTACGATTCAGACCCGCAGGCCGAAACCGACGAGACCCGTCGCAAAGCCCAAGCCGTCTTGACCGCCATCCAGCAAGCCTGTGGGGAGAGCTAGATGACGGTCAACGTCCTCTTCATCGACAACTACGACTCCTTCTCCTTCAACTTGGTCGATGACCTCCGCCAGCGCGGCGCGAAGGTGGAGGTCTGGCGCAACGACCTCGCGGCGCCCTTGGCGCTAGAGCGGGCCTTGGGCCTCCCAGCGCCACGGTTGATCTTGATCTCTCCAGGCCCAGGTCGCCCAGAGCATGCAGGGTGTTCACAACAGCTCGTCAGCCTCGCCCTGGGCAAGGTGCCACTCTTTGGCGTCTGCCTCGGCTTGCAGGCGATGGTGCAAGCCTTAGGCGGATCGGTGGGGCGCTCCGAAGAGGTGGTGCACGGCAAGAGCGCGCGTGTGGAACATGATCAGAGCGAGCTCTTCACGGGGCTAAGCAGCCCTCTAGTGGTGGGGCGCTACCACTCCTTGGTGGCCACCAAGGTGCCCGCTTCCCTCGAAGTCACCGCGCGCAAAGATCAGCTGGTGATGGCGATCCGCCATCGCCAATATGCGATGCTCGGGGTGCAGTTTCACCCAGAGTCCGTGCTCACCGCCGAGGGCGGGCCCATCATCGACCGCCTGCTCGCTTGGGCAGCTCTGCCGCCCATGACTCAGAAGAATGAAGACAGAAAAGACGACCCAGATGAAGACCATGCGTGAGGTGATAGAGACCCTCTGTGCCGGCACATCCTTAGCTCAGCCGGCCATCCAAGAGGTCTTCGAGCACGTGCTCGCCGGCGAGGTGAGTGAAATCGAACTCAGCGCGCTCCTGGTGGCGCTCAAGGCCAAAGGCGAATCACCCGCAGAGATAGCGGGAGCGGCCCAGGCCATGCGCGCGGCTGCCACGCCCCTGGAGCATCAACAAGCGTTGACCGTAGACAGCTGCGGCACGGGCGGAGACGGCTCGTCCACCGTCAACATCTCCACCGCGGTGGCCGTGGTGGTAGCCGAGGCAGGTTTGGCTGTGGTCAAGCATGGCAACCGCTCCATCTCCTCGAAGTGTGGCTCCGCCGATGTCTTGCAGCTTTGTGGTATCAACATCGAAGCAGGGCCTGAAGTGGCGCTGCGTTGCCTCTCGGAGGAGCGCATCTGTTTCCTCTTCGCGCCGCGCTACCATGCGGCCATGCGCCACGCCATGCCCGTACGACGGGCTCTGCGTACCCGCACCATCTTCAATTTACTCGGCCCTCTGACCAACCCCGCCCAGCCTCGGGTGCAGTTGGTGGGGGTCTATGACCCAGCCCTATGCCAACCTCTGGCCGAGACCCTTGGTCTTTTGGGCTGTGAACAAGCCCTCGTGGTGCATGGATCGGGGTTGGACGAGATCGCCGTGCATGGCCCCACCAAGGCAGCACGGCTCCACCATGGCGTGGTGGAGCTGATGCAGCTCACACCAGAGCAAGCCGGGCTCAAGACCCATCCCCTCGCCGCCCTCGCCGGTGGCGAGCCTGAAGACAACGCTCGCTGGCTGCAGCGGCTGCTTGGTGGACAAGGCTCAAAAGCCCAGAACCACGCGGTGGCGATCAACGCGGGCGCCCTGCTCTGGATCGCCGGCGCAGCTGAGAGTCACCGAGAGGGCGTGCAACAAGCCCTGGAGACCATCGCCGGCGGTGGCGCGAGAGCACGTTTGCAGAGGTGGGGCACGCTCAGCCATCAAGGTGCCCCCTCATGAAGGTCCTCGAGGACATCGTCACGCAGACCCGGCAGATCGTGGCAGAGCGCAAGCGCCGCACCACCATCGCGGAGCTTCAGAATGTTTCGCGCACCAAACCACGCGCCTTCGCGCAAGCTCTGGCGGCTCGCCCCACTGGATTGATCTTCGAGTGCAAGCGCGCCTCCCCCTCTCAGGGCATGATCCGCCCCGATTACGACCCCGCAGCCATCGCCACCGACTATAAGGATGTCGCCACCTGCATCTCCGTGCTCACAGCCGAACCCTTTTTTCATGGGTCATTGCACCACCTCAAGGCCGTGCGCGGGGCAGTCGATCTGCCGCTGCTCTGCAAAGACTTCATGGTGGACCCCTACCAAATCTACGAAGCGCGTGCCCATGGCGCAGACGCAATCCTCTTGATCTGCGCGCTGCTCTCGGACACCGAACTTCGTGAGTTTGGCCAGCTCGCCCACACCTTGGGCATGGACGCCTTGGTGGAGGTGCACGATGGCGCCGAGCTGGACCGAGCGCTCTCGTCTGATGCCAAGCTGGTGGGCATCAACAACCGCAACCTGAAGACGATGCAGATATCCCTCGAGGTTTGCGAAGAACTCGCGCCCAGAGTCCCCGCCGACGTCACCCTCATCGCCGAGTCTGGTATCTCGGGGCGACAAGACGTGCAACGCCTACAGAAGAAGGTCGATGGCTTCTTGATAGGCACCCACCTGATGAAGCGCGACGATATCGCCGTGGCCGCTCGAGAGCTCGCCTATGGCCGAGTGAAGGTCTGCGGTCTCACGCGAAGCGTCGACGCCCTGGCAGCCTGGCGAGCAGGGGCGACCTTCGGTGGGCTGATATTTGCGAGGGAATCGCCCCGAGCGGTTTCACCGCGAGAGGCGAGGAATTTGGTGTCTAGCGCACCCCTGTCCTGGGTGGGCGTCTTTGTCAACGAGCACACCGAGCGGATCGTGCAACTCGCCAAAGACCTCAACCTCGCCGCCGTACAGCTGCATGGCGAAGAAGGCGCAGAACAGCTAGCCACGCTACGCGAGCTGCTACCCGCCCACTGCGAGATCTGGAAGGCCCAGAGCGTGAAGGACGGCCAGATACCACCGGCCCTGCCCGGAGCCGATCGCACACTCTTGGACACCTATCACGTTGGCATTCGCGGCGGCAGCGGGAGCGCCTTCGACTGGCACAGCCTGGAGGATCATCCTGGCCGCGAGCAGCTCATCATCGCTGGAGGCCTTGACCCTCACAACGCTCGAGCCGCAGACGCCCTCGGCGTGTGGGCCTTGGACGCAAGCTCCAGGCTCGAGAGCGCGCCTGGCGTCAAAGACCACGAGAAACTGGCAGCGTTCTTTGGAGCGTTACGCGGCAGATCCGAACGAGACCAAATAGGGAGAGATGCTTCATGAGGCAAGAGGGTCGTTTTGGAGAGTTTGGTGGGGTCTTCGTACCAGAGATCCTGGTGCCAGCCCTCGAGCAGCTAGAAGAGGCGTTCCTCGATGCCCAAAAAGACGCGGCCTTCGAGGAAGAGCTTCAGCACCTCCTGAAGCATTATGCGGGGCGTCCAACCCCTCTTTATCGCTGTCGCAATCTTTGCGCCGAGACGAAGACACGCATCGCCCTCAAGCGCGAGGACTTGCTCCATGGGGGCGCACACAAGACCAACCAGGTGCTCGCCCAGGCCCTCTTGGCCCAGCGTATCGGCAAGCGTCGTATCATCGCCGAGACGGGCGCCGGGCAACATGGCGTCGCCACCGCCTTGGCCGGGGCGCTCTTCGGGCTCGAGACTCGTATCTACATGGGCACCAAGGATATGGAGCGCCAGCAACCCAACGTCTTTCGTATGCGGCTCCTTGGCGCCGAGGTGGTGGAGGTGAGCAAGGGCTCTTGTTCGCTGAAGGACGCCATCAACGAGGCGCTGAGAGATTGGGCCACGACCTTCGAGCACACCCATTACCTCATCGGCACCGTGGCTGGGCCACACCCCTTCCCGCTGATGGTGCGAGAGTATCAACGGGTCATCGGTCGCGAGGCCCGCGCCCAGATCGTCGCCCAGGAAGGGCGGTTGCCACATAAGGTGCTGGCCTGCGTCGGCGGAGGCTCCAACGCCATGGGCATCTTCAGCGACTTCGTCGACGATAAGAGCGTAGCGCTGGTGGGCGTGGAGCCCGCCGGACACGGCATGCACACCAAAGCCCACGGCGCGACGCTGCAGCGGGGCAAGGTCGGCATCTTGCACGGTGCTCGCAGCCTGATCTTGCAAGACGACGACGGGCAGGTGCAGGAGTCGCACTCTATCTCTGCAGGGCTGGACTACCCAGGCGTCGGTCCCGAACACGCCCACCTGCAAGCCACGGGGCGCGCAAGCTACGTGGGCGTCACAGATGAAGAGGCCCTGAGCGCCTTCTCGCGGCTATCCCGTGAGGAGGGCATCATCCCCGCGCTGGAGTCCTCTCACGCCCTCGCCCACGCCATCGCCCTCGCCGAGGCCGAGCCCGAGCGAGAGCAGCTGCTCTTGGTCAACCTCTCAGGACGTGGCGACAAGGACCTCGAAAAGGTGGCAGAGGCGCTCTCCAAAAGACCAGAAGGAACCCCATGAAGGATCGCTACCAAGAGCTCTTCCAACAACTCGACGCACGCCGCGAAGGCGCCTTCATCCCCTTCATCGTGCTGGGAGACCCCAACCCCGAGCGCAGCCTGGCCATCGCCAAGACCCTCGTCGAGGCGGGCGCTGACGCCCTTGAGCTAGGGCTGGCTTTCTCTGACCCAGTGGCGGATGGGCCGATCATTCAAGCAGCAGATAACCGCGCTCTGGCCGCTGGCATGCGGCAGGAGCACGCTTGGAGCATCACCTCCAAGCTGCGCGAGGCCTATCCAGATTTGCCCATGGGCCTTTTGGTCTACGCAAACCTGGTAGAGGTTCGCGGGGCCAATGCCTTCTACGCTGCCGCGCATGAGGCCGGGGTGGATTCAGTCCTCATCGCGGATGTTCCAAGCCTAGAGATCGACGGCTACACGGCGCAAGCCGCCGCCCACGAGATCTCTCTGGTGATGATCGCCACGCCGGCGGCCGATGAGCGCCAACTCCAAGCTATCGCCCGCTGTGGCCGCGGCTACACCTATGTCGTGACCCGCACAGGCGTCACCGGCGTCGATGAAGACGCGCAGCTTTGTCATGGTGAACTCATCGAGCGCCTCGAGGGTTGTGGCGCGCCACCAGCGATCTTTGGCTTTGGCATCTCAAAGCCAGACCATGTCCGGCAAGCGCTGGCGGCGGGCGCCAAGGGAGCCATCAGCGGCTCCGCCGTGGTACGGCGCATCGAGGCGCACCTCGACGACGACGAAGCGCTGCATGCCGAACTCACCTCATTCGTCTCCAAGATGAAAGCTGCAACGCGACAACCTGCTGGCGGGCGCTCTGAGCGTCCCTGCCACTAACCCAGCTTTGACAGGGCGACGCCGCTGGTGTACCGGCTAGAGATGAGCCGAACCCTGATCCTGTCCTTGCTCGTCCTATCCAAGTGCCTCCTATTCACCGGCTGCACAGGACCCGACACCGATGGTGCCACCGATGGTGCCACCGATGGTGCCACCGATGGCGCCACCGATGGCGCCACCGATGGCGATTCTGCATGGCTCGATGGGGGTAGCGTCACAGAGACTGCTGTGACCCACCCGAACCCTTGCGCGCCCGGTTCTCGCCTGGGTGATCCTACAGGTTCGACCTCCTTCGCCACATCTGCTGGCACAACGATCATCGTGCGCACACCAGCGGCCTATGATCCCCTCGTCGCCTCGCCATTGCTGGTCATGTACTCAGGAGCCACGTTCACAGCCGCCATGACCGAGAGTGACACTCGGCTCACAGAGCCGGCCACGGGCAGCGGATACATCATCGCCTATGTGGACCATCTCGTGCCCAACATGGACGCAAACATCAAAGAGGCCGCGGCGGCGGTGAGCAGCGTCCAGGGGGCTTGGTGCATCAATCCCAAGCGCATCTATCTCTCTGGACACTCCGATGGGGCGAGCATGACTCACCTCGTCGTGCTCGAAGGTCTGGTAACCGCGGCCGCCATCGCGCCCAGCGCCTCTGGCCTGCGAGTGGACGCCGAGATGGTCTGTGTGCCCCACCCGCTGCCGCTCCTCGAGCTCCACAGCAAGGACGACGCGATGTTCCCGGTGACAGACGGCTACGGCGCGGAAGTCGCCCAATGGTTCGCCACCTGTGCAGGCTGCGGCGCACCGAGCGCGCCCGATGAGTCGGGCTGCATCGTCTACTCAGCCTGCGCCGTGGGCAGCCCTGTGACGTACTGCGAAGGCACAGGCGAGCATGGAAGCTGGCCCTTCGAGCGCAGCCAGCAAATCCTCAACTTCTTCGCGCGCTTCTGACACCCCCCACCCACCCTGTGCACTCTTCTG
>JAFCZD010000457.1 GCA_019314525.1 Deltaproteobacteria bacterium | reverse complement strand
CTCTGACGAAACATGGGTGCCCAAGGTGTGGTCGGCGACCATCGTGCTGCCGGAAACCCGCACATCTCCGAGAAATATGGAGGACACGCCCACCTTGCCTCCGCCGTAGGAGTCACCGCCAAAGACCGCCTCTCGCACTTGATCCACCAACGCGGTGCTACGGTTGAGGAGCATTCCACCATAGACCACGCCTGAGACACCCCGCTCGCCTTGAATGGCCTGCGCGTAGATGAGCACGAGCCCGCGGTCCAGAGAGTCCTTCTCTGCTAGGGAAATCCGAGCGCGCTCGGCGAGCGCCAGATCCTCCTGCAGAAGGGTCTCGTGGCTGAATATCTCAGTGCTCGCAAAACGCCCCTCGCTGCGAACCACTCGCAACAACCGAGCCCACAACACCTCCTCTGCTCCAACCGCCTTTCCCAAGACGGTGACCCGCTCACCATGGCTGTTCATGAAACCGACGAAGTCGAGGGAGGTCTCTCCCTGCAGCTTCGCCAACGCGGCGGGGAGCGCGTGGGGTGCGCCAGCCACCGCCTGAAACAAACGTTGGGAACGGCTGCAACGGATCACCTCTCGACGAACCCGGCTCAGATGAAGCTGATAAATCATTTGGGCGGTCGCCAGCCCCGCCTGCACACGTGCCTGCGCCTCTCCCAGCATCGCGTCAGTAACGATGCGTGAACCAATCGCGGTGGACACCAACGTCCCGCCCACAACGATGACGACAAATACCACCGTAATTTTCAGCCGCAGGGACATATCGCGTAAGAAACGAATCACTGGACACGCGTGCCTGGGAGAAGTCGTACGGTGAACGTGGTACCCACACCTTCTTCACTGTGCACGCTGATCTTGCCCTCCAACTCCTCAACGATCGTCTGACAGAGGGTGAGACCAAGCCCACTCCCTGGAATCTCGGCGGTCGCATCAGTCTTGACCCGATAGAACTCTTCGAAGAGCCGCTCTTGGCAGGCCTCTGGGATACCGAGGCCCGTATCGGCGACCTCGAGGACCACAGTGCTGTCATCCAAAGATGTTCTAACGATCAACGAGCCCCCCGAACGATTGTACTTGATGCCATTGCTGATGAGGTTGGAGAGCACCATCTCCAGGCTCCCCCGGTCACCGATGACAGAGAGAGGTGTGGGAGCAAACTCTAACGTCAATCGAACACCAGCCTCCTTGGCGAGAGGCCCGAGAGACTTCACCACACCCTCTATCACCTCCTGCAGATCAGTGCTGACTTTGCGATCACAGAGCCCGCCATGCTCGGCTCGTGAGAGGTCCAACCAGTCATCAATGATCCCCGTGAGCTCGGCGACGCGATATTGGGACCGCGAAATCCACTGCCGCGCACGTTGGGGCAACTCGATCTGTGAATCGTGCATCAGGACATCGAGATACTGCTTGACGGCAACCAAGGGTGTCTTCAGCTGGTGCGAAACAAAGGTCACGAAGACACGCTGGAGGTGTTCTTTCTCGTCACGAAGCCGGGCAGACTGCATTGCAAGCCGCCAACGCTCGTACCCACGGTTGACGATCAAGACAAGCTCCTCTGGCGTAAATGGCTTGGGCAAGAAGTCATAGGCACCAGCTTTCATCGCTTGCACCGCGGTGGAGATCGTCGAATATCCAGTGATCACGATGATGACCATCGCTGGATCGATCTCGCGCACCCGCCGAATAACCTCGAGACCGTCGATCTGCGGCATCTTCAGATCGACCACCAAGAGCGCAGCGGGTGAACGCGCGATATGCTTGAGCCCCTCCTCACCGCTGGCGAAGGTCTCCACTGTGTAACCAATGCGCCCCAGGATCTCCTTGCAGGAGAGCAACATGATCTCGTCATCGTCGATCACAATCACCCGAGAGTCTCCACTGGGACACATCCCTGATGCCAGCGGGCCAATCATCGCTTCCTCGCGGTCTTCCTCGAAAGCAAGCGCCGGACATTGCCCAAGAATAACGGAATATCGAGCGGCTTGGTCATATAGGCGTCCGGCGTGACCATGCCCACCTCGCCCGCAGTGGGGAAGGTCATCTCTGGCGATTGCCTAATTGACGAAACCATCAACACTGGGATCTCACCCGCCTCCTTTGAAAGATCGCCACACTTCAGCTCCTGATTCATCGAGTAGCCAGCCCAAGCGTCCTCCATGACAATATCCAGAATTACGAGGTCTGGGGTTTCAATGCCCAGTCGCTCGCGTCCCTCACGAGCGCTTGTTGCACACGAAACAACATACTCCTCTGATTCCAACAGGGCGCTGACTGCCGCTCGAAAGTCGGCGTCATCATCGATGATCAAGACACGCTTCTTTGTCCGAACTTGGCTAACATTCGGCACATTTCGGCCCACGGAGCGTAACGCGTCATCCACAGCAGCCCAGAGTTCATCCACGCCAATAGGGTGGAGGCCGAGATAGAAGACCCCCGACTCGCGGAGACTGCAAGCGAGTTTCACCGAAGGATTATCAGCCACCACAACCACCGGCGTCGACGGGGCCATACGTCGGCATGCTGACACCATCTCCATGCCTCCCATCAGATCTGGGGCAAGATCGATGATGATAACCGCATCAGCCTCTTGCACGCGATCCACCACATCCAAGGGTGACGCGGCACCAGGAACCAGCTCAAAGGCATAACCCTCAGCATCCAGCAGGTTCACAAACTCGCTCCAACTCGATGACGATCCCCCTACCAAGAAGACACGAGAGACTTGTGTTTCCATCGGCTCACCTCCTGTGCATCGAGAATGCACAGAACATGCCTGTTACCACCCGCAAAAATGTGCTGCAAAAACCAGGACAAAGAACCTGGCCACAAAGAGTGGGGAGCTGAATGAATGGCACTTAAATACACCTCGAGGCACTGTCGAGTGAGTGGCCAAACGAAAACATGTTGAGTTGCGAGCCCCTCCATCAAAAAACGATGAACGCTGACACCACCGCGCTGTGTATTTGGATGCAATACAACGTATGTATTGGGCATACTCGAACGTCATTGTTTGGGTTGGGTGCTTCATCCCCCTTGACCCCCAGCCCACTTCCGGCCAGCATGCGTCCTATGTTCGAGCTGACCCTGGTCAGACACGGCAACGCCTTGGCGGCGAGCAATGGAACGCTCGGCGATGCTGGAAGAGTGCTCTCCCCGAAAGGACGCGCGATGGTGCGCCAAGGGGCCCGTGCCCTCACCGAACGGGGTGTGCGCTTCGATTGTGCTTGGTCGAGCCCGCTGCCACGTGCTGTGCAGACCGCAGAGTTGCTCCTCGCCGGGATCGGTGACGAGGTTGTGCTCGAGGTCTACGAAGACCTCACGCCTGAAGGCTCCGCCGGTGAAGTCCTCGCCCGACTGGCAGAACTCCCAGAAGAGAGCCACCTGCTCATCGTCAGCCATGAACCCCTCGCTGGACGCTTGGCCAGTGTGCTCAAAGGAGAGCCAGGCATGGGGTTGCATACAGCTGAAATCCGTCACTTTCACCTCGCCTCCGCCGAACCCAGTGGAGGAAAGCTCGTCTGGCGTTGGCTAACGAGCGGTCTAGGCCAGGAGTCTCAAGGCGGCCGCTAACGCAGCTCCCTTTTTTCCTTTCAAAGAATTTATCTCCCGATATTGAAAGCATTCGGTGTTCGGGCTAGATCTCCACAGCTAGCCCAACGCGACACAAAGTGCGAAGAGAGCAATAGACGTCATGAGCGACAACCTATCTCCAGAACACACGATGGAAGAACACGCGATGGAAGAACAAACGATGGAAGAACACCTCCTCGCCACAGCGGAGGGGCCACAACAGACCCCAACGGTTGGTGAAAGGATCAGCGGCACAGTGGTGGCCGTCAGCGAGAGCCACGTCTTCGTCGACGTGGGAGCCAAAGCTGAAGCCAGCATCTCCGTGGAGGAGTTTCGCTCGAAGGACGAAGAGCCTCCCGCCGTGGGCGAGACCGTCCTGGCCTACGTCACCGCCGACGACCCAGAGATCGAGCTCTCTCGAGCCCTAGGCGAGCAGCCCTTGGACATTGAGGCTATCCAGCAAGCGCGTGACCTCAAGCTACCCGTGCGGGGCAAGGTAACCGCCCTCAACAAAGGCGGCCTGGAGATAGACCTCAACGGCGTGCGTGCGTTCTGCCCGCTCTCCCAGATCGAGCTCGGCCGCTGTGAAGATGCTGAGCGCTACGTGGGAGAGACCATCGATCTGCGTATCCAGGAGATCAAAGAAGGGGGTCGCAACGTCGTCGTCAGCCGCAAAGCGCTCTTACAAGAAGAGCAAGCCGAGCAGGCCGACGCAATCAAGGAGCACCTGGTGGAGGGTGCTGAGCTCGATGGCGAAGTCCGCTCAATTCAGGCTTATGGTGCCTTCATCGACCTCGGCGGTGGCTTTCAAGGCATGGTTCATGTCTCGGAGATTGCCCACGCCCGCATCGAACATCCCAACGAGGCGCTCAAAGAGGGCGAGAAGGTGCGGGTCAAGGTGCTGAAGATACAGCCTGACCCCAAGCGCCCTGAACGCAAGCGCATCGGCCTGTCCATCAAAGCCTTGGCTGGCGACCCCTGGACGAGCGGTGTGGCTGCCCTCAAAGAGGGCGAAACTGTGGAGGGGGAGGTGGTACGCCTCCAGCCTTATGGAGCCTTCATTCAGCTTTCCCCTGGTGTTGACGGCCTCGCGCACGTCTCCGAGCTTTCGGATCGTCATATCAAGCACCCTTCTGAGGTGTTGACCATTGGCCAGAAGGTGCAAGCCCGAGTGCTCAACGTCGACCTCGACGCAAAACGTGTCTCCTTGAGCCTCAAGGATGCGAGCAGCGAGGGTAGCCGCGACAGCCGTAGCCGCGATGGCCGCGACGGCCGCGACAGCCGCCGACCGCCGAAACGCCGCGAGAGCCAACCGATGAACCACATCGATCCAGGGGGGGGCGGCGCTCAGGGCCTAGGCACCTTTGGCGATTTGTTCTCCAAGGCCCTCGACAAAAAGAAGAGCTAGGTCGAAGCTACCTCCTCCCAAGGAGGTCTTTGATGTCCAACGATCGGCGAATTCCCATCAGCGCCAGCGTGCGCCACATCCACCTCAGCCGTCAGCATGTCGAGGCGCTCTTCGGTCCTGGCCATCAACTCACGCCCGCCAAGGAGCTCAGCCAACCAGGCCAGTTCGCCTGCGAAGAAATGGTCACGTTGCATGGCCCTAAGGGCAACATCGAGCGCGTGCGTGTACTAGGCCCCGAGCGTGGTGAAACCCAGGTAGAGATCTCGCGCACCGATGAGTTCAAGCTCGGTATCGACGCGCCCACCCGGCCCTCGGGAAAGCTCGAAGACACCCCAGGCTTGCGCTTGGAAGGCGTCTTCGGCGCCGTTGAGCTCGAACATGGCGTCATCCAAGCCGCGCGGCATATCCACATGACCCCCAGCGACGCTGAGCGCTTTGGCGTTGAAGACAAACAATGGGTGATGGTGCGCGTGGGTGGCGATCGCGGCCTGATTTACGATGACGTGCTCATCCGCGTCAAAGAGAGCTATGCCCTCGATATGCACCTGGACACCGATGAGGCCAACGCCGCGGACTTGGGCCCAGACGCCTACGGCACGCTGATCACTGGCGCCACGGAGGTGGCCCCAGATCCGGATGATTGAGCCGGCCGCTAGACGAGCCTAGGGGGCGATGACGCACGAAACAGCGGTAAAGGCCGCTCCAAAGGACATGGCGTCCACCTTGCCGTCGCCGTCGGTGTCTACATCAGCCTTGATCATCGCCGCGAGGAGCGGACTGTTCTTCAGCTCTTCAGCTGTGACATCGCCGCTCTGATCGAGATCAAAGAGCGCCGCGATGGAAGGCGCAACATTCGGACCGTTGAGAATGTCGGCGAAGCCATTGAGCAGCTTGGTGTCGACTTCCTCCATAGGTAAAGCGCCATAGAGCCACCCTCTCTGCATCCCGCTGCTGCTCACCTCGGCCTCGAGGTGGGCCTTGTTCAAGGTGAGCATCACCACGCCAGACGCCAGGGGCAACCCCACCACGAGTTTGCCATCCGCTTTGAGGTGAGCGCCATCCATGCGCGCTGCCATCAAGGCATCGTTGGGGCTGTTGACGTCAATATCAAAGGTCTCGTTGCCCGAAAAGTTGTCCCTCGGGTCGCTGTCCTGATCCTCACCAACGTGGGCCTGTACCTCAAAGCCCCCCGACCGCGCCGCGTCTTTGTGAAGATCGAGCAGCAGCAGCAGATACCCCGCCGCCAGACGCCGATCGAGCTGCCCCTGCAGCCCCATATTCGCTGCAGCGAGCACGCCCATCAACACGCCTGCCTGGTTCTCAGTGTCGCCATCGCCATCCACATCACCGGCGTATTCAGCGCCACTCGTGGGCAAGTCCATGCTCTCAAGCACCACCTGCAACGAGGTCAGCGCTGGCGGTTGCGCCTCGCGCGCCAGCAGGTCGACCGCCTGGGGGGCGTCTACCCCACCATCTGGTGCGTCTGCTCCATCAAGACGTTCACCGCCATCCGCCAGTCCTTGCCCGCGATCCGTGGATTCGCGGGCATCAACGGGTGGCTCCTGTGCGCCACTGTCGTCAGCCGGGCTCTTGTCGCTGCTACAAGCCTGTGCGCCCACCAACACAGTCAGCGTGAGGGTGAGGGTGAGCGCGAGGGTGAGGGTGAGGTTTCGAAGATGCATGGCTCACTCCTTTTGGGGCGATCTGGCATGAAGAATCGCGGGCAACAAGATAATTTAGCGAGGCTCAGTAGTCAGAGCGCCGGCCCACTGGCATCAAGGCCACAAAAGGTAAGCCGAGCAATGAGAGCCCCGCGGAGAGCCAGAACGCACGCTCGAGGCCAAAGGCATCCCCCAAAGCTCCCACGGCGACGATGATCACAGCCCGCAGCAGAAAATTGAGCGTCATGTAGAGGCCGTTGGCGGTGGCAGGTAAGGACCCACCCACATCCTGCACGGCCGCCATCAGCACAGGGTTCGCCGCAAAGGACACAAGCCCCAGGGGCGCCAAGACCGCCAACAAGAGCGACCCATGGGTGAGGATGAAGGCCGCCATCAAGAGCGGGGATGCGAGGAGGATCAGCCCCAGCACCCAGCGGCGCCCAAAGCGATCTGAGAGCGTACCCGCAGCGAAGGTGCCAAGAGCGCCTGCGCCCTGCACCACTGAGAGCGCCACACCCGCAAACCACAAAGAGCGACCGCGACCACGTAAATAGCTCGGGAGATAGGTGGTGATCGCGGCGGCCACAAAAGAACGGGCCGCGATAATGCCTGAGGCCGCCACCAGCACGCGACGCAAGGCCTTGCGCTCTTTGCCCCTCTCCTCGCCGCCGCCGTGCACAGGGCGAGGTGGGGGTTCTCGAAGTCGCCACTGCAAAAAACCCGCAGCCAAGGGCGCGAGGGGCAGCAGCCACGCGAGCCCCTCGAGGCGCCACCACGACACCGCGGCGAGGGCCACCATGGGCGCGAGGGTGCGCGCCGCCTCGCCGCCGAGCATGAAGAGGCTCATACCCCAACCGACGCGTGTACCCGAAGACGCCGCGACCAGGACCGGGGCGGGGGTGTGAAAGAGCGCGACGCCCACGCCTGAAAGCAAGAGCAGCCCACCGAGAGAGAAGACGTCGTCGGCCAAACCCATGGTGCTCATGGTGATCGCCGTCAACATGGGGGCCCAAACCACGAGGGGCTTGAGACGGCGCCCATCCACGGCGACGCCGATGAGGGGATCGAAGAGCGAGGGCACCCGCTGCACCAGCGTGAGGGCACCAGCCGCCGTCAACGAGAGCCGATGTTTGGCGATAAGCAGCGGGAGCAACGGCACGAGAAAACCGCTAAAGATGTCGACTTGTTCGCGATGGGTGGAGGTTTCGCGGCGGCTCATGGGAGCTGATGCTAGACCTTCACAGCGTATGACGCGAGCCAAACAACGTCATCTCGGTAGCCCATCATGCCCCCATTGCGCTAAACTCATTGTATGGTGCGACGTAGCGGATGGACCATCATAGGTGTGCTCTGCTGCCTCGCCAGCGGCTGCCACGCCATCGCCGACTACGAAAAGGTTACACCACAGAAGCCTTTGGATGCCGCCATCGCTGACGCGAACGTCCATGGGGACGCAGGCCCGCCCAGTGATGGGTCTCTTCAAGACAGCAGCTGCCCTGATGGGGGATGCGTCGCACCACCTCCACCGCTGCAAATCGTCGCTGCAGGAGACCACAGTTGCGCACTCCTGGCCGATGGCACCGTGCTCTGTTGGGGGCGCAACGACTATGGGCAGCTTGGCCGAGGTGATTTCATCGATAGCCACACACCACGGCATGTGCTCCTCATGTCAGCCACAAACGAAGAGATCCCACTGCGGAACGTCACGATGTTGGCCACCAGCGCCGTTCACGCCTGCGCCCTCGCCAATGGAGATATCTATTGTTGGGGAGCCAACTGGGGGGGACAGGCAAGCCTTAGCGCGACAGATTGGAGGCTATCACGAGCAGGCAAAATGCCTCTTACCATCGTACCCATGGACCCACCCAAAACACTGGCGTTGAAAGACAACCAAAGCTGCCTGCTCACCACCAGTGGAAAGGTCTGGTGTTGGGGTGAGGGCTCATCGCCCGCCCAGAAATCACTCCCTGGCACCACCGCCCACTTGGCTTGTGGCAGCTACCACTGCTGCGCCGCCAACACCGAAAACCAGTTTACTTGCTGGGGTTATAATTGGAGCGGCCAAACCATCCCACCACCCAGCCCTAGCCCAGGCACCACCCTCGTGCACCTTGCCGCGGGCAATAGCTTCAACTGCGCGTTGCTCGAAGAAGCCCTCGGCGAGCGCTCACAGCTCTGCTGGGGCGAGGGTTGGTTTGGGCAATTTGGCGCTCCCCCAACCTACGGC
>JAFCZD010000456.1 GCA_019314525.1 Deltaproteobacteria bacterium | reverse complement strand
CTCTTTCAGGGCGCTCTTGGTGGCTTTTTGGGGCTCAGGAGTTGTTGGCGTTGCAGGCGTTGCACTCGGTGCTGGCGTTGCACTCGGTGCTGGCGTTTCAGCGGGTGCTTCGGCCGGTTCAGCCACCTTCTCAAGTGTGGTGCTAGCCGCAGGCGCAGGCACTGCCGGTGTAGCAAGAGCGGGTTGAGTTGTTGCTGGAACAGCCTCAGCTGTGGATAAGCCATGCACTGGAGAGTCGAACCATCTCTTCAATCCTTTCTACTGCAAGGCCTCCAAGCCTTCGCAGTAGCTCTCGTTCGTGTGAGTTCGGTGTTCAGCAGGTTAGACGTCGAGCTCTTCTAGACCAATGTTGTCCTTCTGAGTCATCAAGGAGACGACCACCAGCGTGATGAAGCTCAGAGGAATGGAGATGATGCCAGGGTTGTTGAGCCCGCCCAGAGGCGACGTCGCTGCGTCCAGCCCATAGCGCACGTACATGCTCGGCGAGACGAGGATGATGCCTAGCGCAGAGACCATGCCCACGCCGATGGAAGCAGCGATGCCCTTGGCTGTGGTCTTCTTCCAGAAGAGCAGCATGAGGATCGCCGGCAGGTTGGCAGAGGCCGCGATGGCAAAGGCCCATCCCACGAGGAAGGAGACATTCATGCCCTTGAAGGCGATGCCCAAAATGATGGCGAGACCGCCCACGACGACGGCGGCGAGCTTGCCAGCTTTGACCTTCTGCCCGTCGGTCATCTTGATGCCGAGATAGTTGTCCATGAGGTCGTGGGCCACGGCGCCAGAGGCGGCGACGATCAGGCCGCTGACAGTGCCGAGCACCGTGGCGAAGGCGATGGCGGAGATGATGGAAAAGAGTCCGATGCCAAAGAATTTTGCGAGCAGCGGCGCCGACATATTGGAGCTTTCAACATCGAGCACGCCGTTGAGCATGGCCCCCAATCCCATATAGAGCGTGAGAATGTAGAAGAAGCCGATAGCCGTGATGGCGACGATGGTGGACTTCCGCGCGTCCTTCTGGCTGGGCACGGTGTAGTAGCGGATCAGAATATGGGGCAAGGCCGCTGTTCCGAAGAAGAGCGCCAGCATCAAGGAGATGAAGTTCAATTTGCTGAGCCAGGTGGAGCCTTCATCGATCTTGAATTTGAGGCCTGGCCTCATGATGCGCGACCCAGGGGTGACGTTTTGGTACCAGAGAGAGACCTTGGTGTCGCCCTGCTTGAAGGTCGCCTTGGTGAACCTTACGACCTCGCTCTTGGCAATGGTGGAGAGGAAGGTGAAGGGGCCGAGGGGGCCAGATTTGTCGACCTCTTTGCCGTTGACAATGATCTTGCTGGCGTGGCCAACGGGGAAGAATTTTCCCTTTTCTTTGAGCTCACCGTTGTAGAGCTTCGCGTCTTCGCCCTTTTGCGTGATAGAGACAGCTTCTTCGAGTTTCGTCCCGTTGAGTCTCCACCAGGTGTTGACGCCGTCCTTCTCCAGCTGAACAAACTTTCGGCCTTTGACGTCGTTTTGAGCGGTGACCTTGTATTCGCCGCCAGACACGGAAGATACAGCACCCCCGCTGACCACAGCGTCGACCGTCTTGAACTTGTGGTAGTTGCCACCTGGGTTGAGGTCGAGGCCATGGCTGAAGAGGTAGACGGCGAGGATCGTGGAGAACACGATCAAGAGGCCGCCCTTGAGAAACTGAACATAGGTGGTGGACGTCATGCCAGCGGTGGCGACGATGAAGATCACGATGGCGCCCACCATCACGACGCCCGCCCAATGTGGCAGACCAAGCAAGGGTGTGACGAGGGCGCCAGCGCCCACCATCTGCGGGATAAGGTAGAAGATCGAAACAACGAGGGTGCTGATGGCTGCTAGCAGCTGAATATGTTTCGAGTTGAAGCGTGAATCGAGGGCATCGGTGAAGGTGAACTTTCCGAGCCTCTTCATGGGCTCGGCCACGACGAAGAGGGCGACGATCCACCCGGCTAGATAACCGATGGAGTAGAGGAAGCCATCATAGCCATAGAAGGCGATCATGCCGCAGATGCCAAGGAAGGAGGCCGCTGAGAGGTAGTCACCTGCGAAGGCGATGCCGTTGACGGCCCAGTGGATGGTGCCGCCAGCGGCGAAATAACCTGCAGCAGACTTGGTCTTCCTTGCGAAGTAAAAAGAGAGGCCGAGGACGACGGCGACGAAGACGAGAAAGAGCGTCACCGCGATGGGGGAGGCTTCGTAAATCATTGGTCACCACCCTTCTTGTCTTGAGGCTTGTTCAGAGCGTTCTCATAACCGGTACAGATCCGGTTGTAGATAAGGCCCATAACGATCGCTAAGAGGATCAAGCCAAAGCCATAAACCACGGCTAGGTTGAGCCCAAGGAAGATGGGCATTTCCATGATGGAGGGGTCCATGGTGTTAATGAATACAAACCCTGCATAGAGCAGTGAATATAAAAAAAACAGTCTGATACCCAGTTTTGTTTTTGCAGGAGAAGCGTTGTCCTTCCCCAGCTTAACACTTGGTCCGTGGTCCATCTTGCTTTACCTCCGAGAATGGAAACTAGTATAAAAATCGATACATAACGCCCGATGCGCGGCACGCTATCACCGTTTTGTAAAGAGCGCAAGCGGCGCACGGTTGCAGGAAGGTGCAAGTAAAAAGAGTCAATATTGGGCGAATAAGTATAAGTCGAGCCGAGGGATGTCTCTTAGATAGCGATGCGCTTGGAAGCGGTATCTGGCCGGGCAGTGTTTGTGGTTAACAGTGACCGATGGGCGGATAAATATGATCGGACAGGGGGAGCTGTGGTCTCTACAGGTTAGCGCGAGAGGTCACTATAGCGATATTTTCCCATAAAAACAACGCACTGCGTCACTGCGGAAAGATGGCCCGCCGCCGGACGTCACCGCACTTTGGGCATTGCTTTCTTCGCTCAATGTGTAGAATCGCCACGCCCGACCGGGAATGGAGTGAGTGATCGTGATCCGGAGTTTGCTGAGGAACGCCCGTGGAGTGGTGACGATGCTGTTGATCGCGGTCAATACCGTCTTCTGGTGCACGTCGGTGTTTGTGATCGCGGTCTTCAAGTTGTTGGTGCCTCTGCGAAGCTGGCGGGTGCTCACAAGCCGGTGGTTGATGTTCATCGGCGAACGCTGGGTCAGGAGCAACCAGCTTATCTTCGGGTTGACACAGAATATCCACTGGGATGTGCGTGGGGTGGAAGATCTGCAATACCATGAGTGGTATTTAGTGGTCTCCAACCACCGCTCATGGGTTGATATCCTCGTGTTGCAGGGGGTGTTCACCCGGCGCATCCCCTTTCTCAAGTTCTTCATCAAACAGCGGCTGATCTGGCTGCCTTTGCTGGGGCTGACGTGGTGGGCCATGGACATGCCCTTCATGAAGCGTTTCTCGCGGCAATACCTCGAGAAGAACCCCCATATGCGTGGCAAGGATCTCGAAGCCACGCGTCGTGCCTGTGAGAAGTTCGCGACCACGCCTACTTCGGTGATCAATTTTGTTGAGGGCAGCCGCTTCACGGCTGAGAAGCGGCGGCAGAAGAACTCACCCTATCAGCACCTCTTGCCGGCTCGGGCGGGGGGCATTGCCTTCGTCTTGGGCGCTATGGGTGGGACCCTGCATTCTTTGCTGGATGTGACCATCGTCTACGCTGAAGGCAGCCCCAGCATCTGGGACCTGTGCACCGGGCGCGTCAGCCACATTGTTGTGGATGTCTGTCACCAGCCCATCGAGCCCTGGCTGGCGGCTGGGAACTACCAGGACGATGAGGTGTTTCGTGCGCGTTTCCAGCAGTGGCTGGGTGAGTTCTGGCAGCGCAAAGACGAGCGTATCGACGAGATTAGGCGCGAGCTAGAGAGTTGAGCCCAAGTGCTCTTTTCGGGGAGGTCATGATGCGAGTAGATCGAGTGGTCGTGCTTATGAGTGCCACATGTTTGGTGCTTGCCGCGTGCAGTGAGGATCTGGTGAGCCACCCAGATGTCACCTCGCCGGACAGCTTTCTGGCGGATCATGGCACCGACAGCAGTGAGGGAGACGCTACGGCGGACGGGGCGCTGGAGCAGGATGGCGGCGTTGACGGCACCCCCATTGCTGACCGGGGCGTTGAGTTTGGCGAAGACACAGACGCCGCCACAGACACCACCACTGATCAATTCGTCGCAGATCAATCGTCGATCCCTGACAGCATAGTGGATGGCGTGGCGGATGACAGCACTGTGGATCTCTCGGTGGACAGCGCTGACGCCACCCTCGATACAAGCGTTGACGGTACTACTGATGCCACCCTCGACACAGGCGCGTCGGGCTACACCATCTTGGGCTCTATCAGCCAGGCCGGTGGCGCCATCGAGGGGGCTGAGGTCACCATTCGCCTCTACGCTTCCAACGACGTCGAGGAGCTCCTCGACTATATTGATGAGCAGACAGTCGTCGCCCAGGAAGGCGTCGCGTTGGCGGCAACGGACTTTTCCTTTCAGGTCTCGGCGCCAGGCACCTACACCTTGCGAGCTTTTCGCGACTCAGCTGGGCCCCTCAACAGTGCGGCCGATGGCGAGCCAACCCTGGAGACGGACGCTCAAACCCCTGCTCGCCAGGTGGAGGTGGTCGCGACCAACGTCAGCGGCGTGTCACTCTTGCTGCGCGCCCGTACCAATAGCACCGATTTCTACGTGGGCATGAACGCCTTCACCTTTAACGAGTCGCCTTTGGCCAACCCCCCACGCCGCACACCCTCCGGCAACATCACCATCGCGGGAGGTTTCTGTGGCGGGTATTATATGAAGCTCGTAGGTTTTGCGAGCAACACCACCAGCGCCTTCCTCAGCGCCTTGCACGCGGAGCGGCCCACCGGGCAGCTCGCCCGCCTAGTAGATGACGGCGGCTGCGGCCCAGTGGTGGCCGATAACTCCGCGTCGAGCTACGACAGGGCGGCTGACGATGGTGAGCTGGGCTATGGCTTTGCGGAGCCCAGTGCGGCTGATGCAGGCGACTACACGTTCTTCTACCGGCAAACAGACCTCGGCCAGGTGGTGAAGTTGCCCATGCTGCGCGAGGGGCTCAGCCCTAACGGGGCGACGACCCTCGCCGAGCGACGTCCTACCTTCAGCTGGGACGCCGTCGCAGGGGCCGCGTTTTATGAGGTCTTGCTCTTCGAGAGCACGGGTGGTTGGAGCAATGGCAGCGACGCGGGCAGCGCAGTGCCTACGGCGAGCTATACGCCTGCGGCGAACCTCCCCGACGATTCATGTTTTTCCTCGATCATAATCGCCGCCGACGCCTCTTGGCTCGATGGTGATCCTGAGGCGGTCTCTGTGAGCGCCGCGACCCATTTTTGCGTTGACGTTGATGGCCAAGACTCCGTGACGATCACGGGCGCTGTCGACAACCGCTCCAACGTCAACGCTCGCATGGGTGTTTTCGTTTCCACGGATGATGATGGTGAGGCGAGCGTTTGGATCCCTGCTGGGCAGTCCAG
>JAFCZD010000088.1 GCA_019314525.1 Deltaproteobacteria bacterium | reverse complement strand
AGCGGGGTGAAACGTCGGCATGACGGGGATCCCATGATAGCTGTGAAACTGACCCCGCAGGCGCGTAATACCCGTGCTGGTTCGCAGGAGCGTCTTTGCGGCGAAGTTCCCCATGGCCACGATAAAATGGGGATGGATGGCGTCAATCTGTTTCAGCAAGAATGGCTCACACGCCTCCACCTCTTCAGGCTCTGGGTTCCGGTTGTCCGGCGGTCGGCATTTGAGGATATTGCAAATGTAGACCTCATCACGCTCAAGGCCCATAGCCTTGATCATCTTCGTCAGGAGTTGCCCTGCCGCCCCCACAAAGGGCACCCCCTGCAAGTCCTCGTCACGGCCGGGAGCCTCGCCGACAATCATCACGTCTGCGGTGGAACTCCCCTCCCCAAAGACGAGGTGGGTCCGACCTCCGGCGAGAGCGCAACGCTGGCAGTCGCCCAGGTGACGACGGATTTGTGTCAGCCGGTCAACATCGCTGACCTCTTGCGTCAACACACCATTCGCCTCGTGGCTGTGATCTGGTATTTCCTTCACAGCATCTGGCTCTTCGTTGGTAGCTCCGCTTTGCGGGCTCTTGGCCGAGGGGACCCAGCGCGCTCCCTTTCGCTCCTGTCGGCGAAGAGTCTCCGCGAACGCGTAACTCAAATAACGCAGCTCCTCGCCGTCATCATTCACGGTCTATCCCTCACAGGGCTGCGGCCTCCGCCTGCCGCCAGCCGTCTATCCTCCAAGAGCTGGACCACCTGGGCCAAGACCCGAGAGGCGATATGTCGTTTCCCAGCCAAAGGCACGTCTTCTCGCGACCCATCGGGGGCGTAGATCACCACCCGATTGCTGTCGCCCGCGAAGCCAGCGTCGGCTCTGCTGATATCGTTCGCGACCAGCAAATGACAACGCTTTCGGGCGAGCTTTTCACGGGCCAGGGTGTCCAAGGAGGCAGTGTCCGGCGCGCTCTCTGCGGCAAATCCCACAAGCACAGGACCGCCGCCTGCGCCGAATCGCTCTCCCAGAGTCTGGAGGATATCCTGCGTCCTCTCCAAGGTGACCTGCGGTTCGTCACCCCATACCTCTTTTTTGAGCTTCACAGGGGAGACCTCAAGAGGTCGATAGTCCGCCACCGCGGCGGCCATCACGATGACGTCCACCGCTGCAACATTTTGCAGGACCCGCGTCGCCATCTCCTCGGCTGTCCCCACACGCTCAAAGGCAACGCCAGCAGGGGCCTCCAGAGCTCCGGGGCCCGCCACCAGCGTGACCTCGGCTCCCTGGGCCGCAGCCTCCACCGCCAAGGCGAAGCCCATCTTGCCGCTGGAGTGGTTCGCGATGAAACGCACGCTGTCCAGGGGTTCCCGCGTGCTCCCTGCCGTGATCAATACTCGTCGCCCTTTCAGGCATGATGGAGTCAGCGCATACCCCACCGCCAAGAGCACGTCTTCGGGTTCGGACATTCGTCCCGCACCCACATGGCCACAGGCCATCTCGCCTTCGGCGGGCCCCACAAAGAGGTGCCCCCGCTCCCGCAACACCGCCGCGTTCTGCTGAGTCGCGACGTGGGCCCACATCTTGACGTTCATCGCTGGCGCCACCACCACGGGCCCCTGGAAAGCAAGATAAAGCGTCGTGACGAGGTCTGAGGCGAGCCCCCCCGCCATCTGAGCCAAAAGGTTCGCGGTGGCAGGGGCAAGGAGCAGCAGGTCGGCCTCATCAGTGAGTTCGATATGGCTGATGCTAGCCTCTCGCTGTGGGTCAAAGAGCCTGGTTGCCACCTGCTCGCCCGAGAGGGCAGCGAAGGTCGCCTCTCCCACGAACTCGCGCGCGGCGCGGGTCATCACGACTTGCACGTGAGCCCCACAGCGTATGAGCAAGCGACAGAGTTCAGCCGCCTTGTAGGCCGCGATGCCGCCAGAGACAGCAAGCAGGATGCGTTTTTCCTTCAGGTCTGGCCAGAGCACAGGGTCCATAACGCCAAGCTATACCTCTTCATACGGCAACACGCCAGGGGCCCCTACAACCGCTCCACGCCCCCGCCGCGTGTGCTGCGCTCCTTGTAGATATGCTCAATGGCCATATTGCGATAACGCGCGAAACGGAGCCTCATCTCGGCCAGGTCGGCGACAATGCTCGCGTCGATGCGACCTGCAGCGGTGCGCTCTTCAACGAGACGATGAATCGCCTGGTGGGCTGTGGGGGGATGAAAGATCATAGCGGGGCCTAACGCCACCTCGTGGCGCCAGGGAATCAAGCGTACTTCAGCGATATCCCGGGGGCCGAGGCCCACAGCTGGACCTGCAATACGCACCTTCCAGAAGCTGCTCCCCACGAGGTCATAAACACGCAAAGATCGCCCATGGCAGGCGACCACTTCGAAGATGCTGATGTGACTGCGGGCGAGGGCCAGCGCCAGTTCACACTCTCCCTGCAGCCCACCCCTACGAAGGAGCTTCACCACAGGTGGCGCGCCCTCCCCTTTCAGCTCTCGCTCCAGGCTATACCACTCGAGAAAGCGCGCCATGTGCTGTGGGTAAAGCTCGTCATCGTCGAAGACCCTGCCCCGCTCCTGGTCAAAAGCCTCCCGGGCACCGCGAATCTCCGCGGCGTGCTCCCCTGCAGAAAAAGAGCCCGCGATACGATCGATCAAAGCCCTTACTTCAGTGGAAGACGGCCCCCAAGCAGCTCCTTCGTCAGGGGCATTGTTCATAGACAAGCCCACCTGCCACCAGCGTCGCGACAGCGGCGCCACGCAACACTTTGCCCTCTAGCGGCGTACTCTTGCCCTTGGAGATGAAGGCTTCCC
The DNA here is from genome assembly GCA_019314525.1 of Deltaproteobacteria bacterium. Classification (GTDB taxonomy): domain Bacteria; phylum Myxococcota_A; class Polyangia; genus JAFCZD01. The sequence continues at coordinate 11,362 of JAFCZD010000088.1, read as the reverse complement.
CCTCCACGCGCCATGTGGCCTCAGGGTCTACGATGGTAATATCTGCTACGCAGCCCTCCGCAAGGGTCCCCCCTGGAATGCCCGCGATGCGCGCTGGGTTGCAAGTGAGCGCGGCGATAATCTGCTGAATGGGGATCTTGTCGCTGCGCCACAGATCGAGAGCAAGGGCCAGGGTCGTCTCCAGCGTGGAAGCACCAAAACCGGCCAGGCCAAACTCGAGTTCTTTTTCCATCACCGATTGAGGCGCATGATCGCTGACAATGACATCGATCACCCCAGCCGCTAGGCCCGCTCTCAGCGCTTCCATATCGTCTCTTCGGCGGAAGGGCGGAAAGACCTTGGTGCTGGTCTCATAGTCAAGGCAAGCGTCCTCACTCAGGGCGAGGTGCAACGCCGAAACCTCACATGTCACCGGCAAACCACGCGCCTTGGCGTCTCGGATCTGGTCCAAGGCAGACGCGGTCGTGATGTGTCGTAGATGCCAACGGGCCCCAGTCAACTCCACGAGGGCTAGGTCACGTGCCACTCCGATACTCTCCGCCTCAGCAGGGCGCCCAGGAAGGCCGGTCTGGGTCGACACGAGCCCTTCGTTGATCACACCTCCCGCGCTCAACGAGTGGTCTTCGCAATGAGCAAACACGGGCAAGTCGAAGGTCGACGCATACTCCAAAGCCCGACGCATCAGCCCGCTGTCGGTGACAGAACGATCTGGATCCCCCAGCGCCACGACACCCGCGCTTTGCATGTCAGCGTACTCGCAAAGCTTCGTGCCTTCCGCACCGAGAGTGAGGGCACCCACCGGATGAATATGCACCGGCGCGCTCTCCTCGGAGCGCTTGAGGATATGCTCCGTGACAGAGCGTCGGTCATTGATGGGGTGGGTGTCAGCGCTCACACAAAGACGCGTGAACCCCCCGGCCGCGGCAGCCCGTCCACCAGACGCGAGGTCTTCTTTGTATTCCTCGCCGGGTTCACGCAATCTCGCGTTGAGATCCACCAGGCCAGGTATCACCAGCTTGTCCTGGGCGTCGATCACCCGTTCGGCTCCGGCGATACCGCGGGCGATGCGCGCGACCCTCCCTTTTTCAATGAGCAAATCGGCTTGTTGGTCCAGCTCGCGAGCCGGATCAAGGACCCGACCCCCACGAATGAGCAGCGACATGATCTCTCTCCGCGAATCAATGGCTAGATGGCCGAGGGATAGTTAGAGCGGCGCGACAATAGGCGCGGCGTCTTTCGAGTGTCAAGCTCGCGGCGCCAGCTCGCCTTCCGCGCTCATAAACGCAGAAGGCGTGAAAGCGCGAGGCGCAACAGGTATGATCGCCGCAGAGGGGCCAACACACACCCTAAAGGAGGCACCCATGCCCACCATCTTGGTGGCCGACGATGACGCTCATATCCGCGAGGTGGTGCAATTCGCCCTCGAGAAGGACGGGTACACCGTGCTCATCGCTCGCGATGGTGCACAGGCACTCGACCTGACACGCCGCGAGAACGTCGATCTGCTCATCCTTGATATCATCATGCCCAAACTCAACGGTCTGGAGGTCTGCCAGCGAGTCCGCGCTGAAAGCCACCTTCCCGTGATTTTTCTCTCCTCCAAAGGCGACGAAGTGGATCGCATCGTTGGCTTGGAGCTAGGCGGCGACGACTACCTCGCCAAGCCCTTCTCTCCCCGTGAGCTCGTGGCGCGGGTACGCGCGGTGTTGCGGCGTCACGCTGCGCCCAATGCTGACGACTCTGGACCCTCCGCTCTCGATCGCGCCATCTCCTCTGGTCCTATTCGCTTGGATCCCGAACGCCATGAGGTCCACTGCCATGACAAACACATTCAGCTCACGGTGAACGAGTTCACGCTGCTGCATGTGCTGCTGCGACGCCCCGGCAGGGTGACCACACGTGCCGTATTGGTAAACGAGATCTACGAGCAAGATCACCACATCACCGAACGCACCATCGACACCTACGTGCGCCGGATCCGCGCCAAATTCAAGGCCACTGACGTCGACCCCATCGAGACTGTCTTTGGCCTCGGCTACAAGGCAAGGGAGCTGTGAAGAGCCTCTGGGCCAAATTACGAGAAAAGGCCGTCCGCATTCGTACGCGTCTGCTGGTGATCAACCTCCTGACGGTCCTAGTGCCCGTGGTGGGGATCCACTGGGCGCGAGTCTTCGAGGCCGAAGGGCTCAAGGCGCTCGAAACCGACATGCGCCATGTGGCAGAGGTGACGCGCACCCTTCTCGAACGCACGCCCAATTCCACAGGAAGACTCCCGCTTACCATTGATGACGCGACCTTGGCCACCGTGGCTCAGCGCACACGTATGCGTCTGCGACTGGTCGACTTGCGGGGCAACGTTATCGCAGACTCCCACCGAAAAGGAGCGCCCGAGGGGCCTGAAGCGGTCCCCTCATTCTTGGGATCGCGCTATCCTCAGCGGCGCCACGCTCGCCATGAGGGTGCCACCAACCCAGGGCCCATTCATCACCGGACAGAAATTCGTGACGCGCTCAAAGGGCAACTGGGCACGGCGACGCGCTACCATCAGCGGATCAAACGTGTCTTTCTCTTCTTGGCGCTGCCGATCATGATCGAACGCCGGGTGCATGGTGCAGTCTATATCACGCGCTCTACTATTCCCGTCTTGGAGGCGATGTACCGGCTGCGCACGAGCCTATTTTATCTGCTGGTGATCGCCCTCGGGATTACAGTCTTAATGTCAGTCTTTCTGGCCTCCACCATCTCGAGACCGCTGGGCCGGCTCTCCCAGGTAGCGCGGCGTTTGGCTCGAGGGGAGCGTGGCCCACGCATCGAAATGGCACGCCACGATGAGGTCGGGCACCTCTCACGCTCGTTTCAAGTCCTCGTGGACCAACTCGACAGTCGCGCCAACGCCATGGCTGAGTTGGCAGGCAACGTCTCCCATGAGTTCAAGACGCCCCTAGCCTCGATCCGTGGGGCAGCAGAGCTTCTCGCCGACTCTCCAGAGATGGACGAGCCAACGCGACAACGCTTCTTGGGCAATATCCTGGGCGATGTGCGCCGCATCGACCGCCTCGTCTCTCGCCTGCTGGAGCTCTCCCGCATCGAGGCGACGGCAAGCATCCAGGAAACCTTCGATCTCGTGGACGTCGCCAAAGATGCGGTGGGGGCCTTCAGCGAGCACCATGTCGTGCTTGAGGTCCCTGAACGCCTGCTCTTTTCTGGCAACGCCTCGCACCTGCTCTCGGGCGTGCGTGCGCTCTTGGAAAACGCCATCCGCTACACAGATGAAGGTCACTCGGTTTCCCTCGCAGTCCACCTGCACGCCGAACATGTGGAGATCTCTGTGACCGATGAGGGACCAGGAATCTCCGAGAGCGAGCAGAAGCGAATCTTCAAGCGCTTCTACACCACAGAAGCCAAAGCGGGAGGCACCGGACTAGGCCTGGCCATCACCGCAGCCGTGGCGCGCGCACACGGAGGACATGTGGAAGTCGAAAGCGCGCTCGGGGCGGGGAGCCGCTTCGTGCTGTGGCTGCCTTTGCCTGACAACGTGTGAGGCTTAGGGGACCGTGACCACCACGAGCCCTGGAGAACCCCCCATATCCCTTGTCAACACCACCAGCACCTCCACCCCCACCGAAGTAGCCACCACCACCGCCCCCGCCTCCATGGAAGGTGTGGGACCCAGCGCGATTGGTGTCGCCACCATCGCCTCCAGCGTATTGCGCCTTGGCCGTTCCCCAACGCCGCCCACGGTGGTATCACAGCGAAGAGTTCGGAAACCGAAAACTCACCACTGTGCCCTCACCGAGCACGCTTTGTATCTCGATGGTGCCGTGGTGCTTCTGCACGGTGCTGTATGCGGCTGAGAGGCCCAGTCGCATCCTGGTCCGTGTGCCCCCCTCAGACCACGCCACATCGAAGAGATGCGCCGTCTGCTCTTCAGTCATGCCACGACCTGTATCACGCACTCGCACCAGCACATCGTTTTGCGCCACGCCAGTCTCGACCGAAATGACACCTGCCCCATGAATCGCCTGGGCTGCATTTTGCAGCACTGTCATGAATGCGTGATTCAGCGCACGAGGCCAACCTTCTATCTCTGGCACCTCATGGAAGTGGCGCTCAAAGGTGATGGCATCCGAAATCGTCGGTTCCAAGAGCGCTATGGCGCTGTCCAAGCCCTCCCTCACGTCAAATAAGCGACGCTCCGCCTGGTCCAATTGGCTGAAGCGTTTGAAGCTCTCAGCCACAGCGGCGATGCGCTGTACCGCTTCGTCATTGGTCGCTCTGCATGACTCGAGGAGAGCAGCGAGCTTCGTGGCTTGCTCACCGAGATCCCCCCCGTGCACCAAAGCCACGAGGCGCTTGGTGGCAGTGGAGGACAACTCGATGTTGCTACGCAGCACTCCCACGGGCGTATTGAGTTCATGGGCCGTGCCGGCGGCCAGCGTGCCAAGGAACGCCATCTTCTCCGCTTCGACCAACTTCGCCTGCATCCCGTGAAGCTCCACGAAGCGAAGCTTGTGGATCTCAGCGTCCTTCTTGGTGGCCTCCATCAGGGCGCGTGCTTCGACTTGGGCGAGCTTGCTACGAGCATCCTGCTGGGAGATTCTCTCCCGCAGCACTTGGCCTTTGCGAAGATGCCCAACCGCCTCGCGGAGTTTTCCCTGGAGTTCGCACAACTCGGCCAGGGTTTGATGGGCAGCCGCTTCGGTGACGATGGACACAGAGTCGTCTTCGATCCGAACCAAGGCATCATTGAGCTCCACCTCGGCATCCTCGAAGGCCCCCTGCCGGATCAAAAGCCCACCCAAGGCAACCTGTGCCTCGGAGCCAACCACATTTCTTCCGGGCTGGGTTGTTACACTGGAGATGGCTGCACGGTAGAGGCGCTCGGCGTCTGCTAAGCGCCCTCGCTTGTCCTCGAGCTGAGCCATCACGGTCAAGGCGGTACACTGCAGAAACTCGCTCTGAGTCGCCTCTGCGGTGTCGTGACACCTCTTTGCATATGCCAGGGCTTCTTCGACCTGACCGGCGTCCTTCAATACTCTGGAGAGCCGAGAGCAGATGGTTCCAACGCCTCCGGCGTCCTGTGATCCTTCGAAGAGTTCCAAGGCCTCCTCGAGGTGCGTGATGGCCGCGTCGACCTCTCCAGAGGCAGCCAAGATCCCGCCCACGTTACTCAGAGCGTACCCCTGACGAATGGGGTCCCCAAGCTCACGCGCGATGCTCAGCGCCTCCAAAGCCCAAGCCAAACCCGCTGCATAATCCCCAATATGTTCGTGAACGGACGCCAGGAAATCACGGGACGCGGCCCGACCAGCATCATCGTCTGTCTGATCGAAGAGGGCTCTGGCTTCTTCGCCCAGCCGAAACACATCCCCGAGGGCATGGGTGTCGCTGATGGTCATCGCCATGGTGCGCGCCGCGCGGGCTTGGCCCAAGGTATACTCATGCTCGAGCGCCAGCTGCCGGGCTTCCGTCGCTAGGGCGTTGGACCGCGGCACATCGTTGTTACGCAGCTCCCAGGCCAGCTCTGTAAGCGCATCGATTCGTTGCACATGATGACCTGGCGAGATGCTCACAGCCGCTAGGCGGGCCTCAAGTTCAGAGAGGGTGGGAGTGTCGACCATAATGCGTAACGATAACGCTCAATATCCTCTATGGAAAGTGGCGCTGATCAGGTCTGGCCCCCCCATGGAGGGCGACCTATAATCTGTGCAATGCGCCGCCGCCTCAGCCTCCAGCTCCTCACACCCTTTGTGTTGATGGGGTGCAGCGCCCACGACGTGCACCCCATACGCGCTGAAGATAGCGCCATCGTCGGCGATGGCAGCCCCACCACAGACGCGACAGATGGCGGCCTTCCAAAGGGCCCTTGCCTCTCTCAAAGCGACTGTAGCGCTGGTGATGTCTGCACCTTCCCTGAGGGCCTATGCATGGCGGCTACCACAGCCCGCTGTGGGTTGCCTCCCCCCCCTTACACGTCACCCTTCATGCGAAAGCTGGGAGAAAAGTGCACCTTCCCTGCCAGCGGTTACACGCTCCCCGCCTGCCAGCCTCCTTGTGAGGGTTATAGCTGTGAGGCAAGCCTCGTCTGTGTGCCAAACCTTTGGGCGATGCACCCCAGAGCCGAGTACCAAGCAATCGCGGGGCTCTGTCTTCATGGCTGCGACCCTTGTGCCGACGACTCTGGATGCTGGGAGGGGCAAGACTGCTACGCCATGGCCAACGGGGGCGGATTTTGTCACCCCAGCCCCTTGCCCCAAGTTGGAAAGGCGTCGATTTTGAGCATCTGCGCCATGCGCCCAGCTCGGTCCCTCCCAGTTGCTGGCCTGACCTGCGCCCAATATTGTCGCCCTGATGATTCAAGCAGGGACTTGAACTACACGTACGCCGGCACCAGCGCGGACTGCCTCAGCGGTGAGATCTGCACGGGCCACTGGAGCAGCTTAGGAGACTGGGATAGCTTTGTTTGCCGAACCGGAAGTCTCACCCCCTGGGGCACCCTCTGCTACCAAGACTCCGGAGCATGCCCTGTCAGCTGTGCCAGCCTCGATCCAGGTGCTGCAATCTGCACACCCTACTGTGACCAGGAACCCTGCCCAGATGGCCTGGACTGCTTCGAGATCGTAAACAACACCACGACCTCTAGCTTATGCATCCACGACGGCGTGATCCCCTATGGCCGCCTCTGCGCGGAAGACCGCAACTGCCAAGCTGGGCTGCGCTGCACACCTCACGAACTTATTCCCGAGCAAAGAACGTGCACGTTGTAGGAAAACAGTTATTGAGGGGGGGCATTTTCCGGCGGCAATTGGCCTGAATAGTGGATCGCCTGCGCGCGAATCACGAAGAGCTTGCCGAGCATGCGCTTGCTCACGACGACAATGCCATTGGCCTCCACCTTATGAGCTTGAGCCACACAGTCATGAATGGCTGACGCCTCGTTGGGGCCCTGCCCAGAGACCATGCCCAGGATGCGGTGTGGCACCGCAGGCTTGGCTGAAAAGACACGCACCTGCGCCGGCGCGCAAGCCGTCACTCCCAGGCCAATGAGAGCTGGGACAACAAAGAAAAGAACGATCGATTTTCGCAACATGGAGTCTACTCCTTCAGATGAAGGTGGATAGCGAATCATCTAGAGTCTATCGCTGCTCTTCCCCTGCTTCCAGTCCTATCCATGCTTGACGTGCCAAGGCGCCTAGCGACAAGATGTCGCCGCGCCCAAGAGGAGATATGATGAGTAGTGAGTCCAGCGAGCAGGCCTTTGAGCTCAAGGGAACAGCAGCCACAATCACAGTGCTTCGCCTCAAGACCGTGGCGGTGGACTCCATTGAAGCGGACCTAAAGATCCGTGTCGCCCAGCTCCCACATTTCTTTCACAGCGCTCCTGTGATCCTCGATGTGGAAGAGATCGCCGAAGATCTCGATATCCCATTCAAGGAGATTGTGGCTGGGATCCGGCGTTGCAAGCTTGTGCCCGTAGGTGTCCGCAACGCCAAGGGAAGGCGCCTAGAGCAAGCCATCGACGCTGGACTGGGCGAACTCAAGGGTGGGGGGCCTGCGCTACGTGCGGCACCCAAGCCCGAGTCCAAGGCACCCACTCCAAGGTCCAAGGACGCCGGCATGGCCGGCCCCAAGGATGGAGAGGCACCCAAAACGCCGATGGATCCAGCCCCCCCGCGCATGAGCCTCACCTTGCGCACCCCCGTCCGGGGTGGGCAGGTGACATATGCACCCCAAACGGATCTCGTCATCCTCGCACCCGTGAATGCTGGTGCAGAGGTGATCGCCGACGGAAATATTCATATCTACGCTCCCCTGCGCGGCCGAGCGTTGGCAGGCGCCCACGGCAACGAAGAAGCCCGTATTTTTTGCCAAAGTCTGGATGCTGAGTTGGTCTCCATTGCTGGAACCTACCTCATGGCTGATGAACTTCCTGAGGACATGCGCAACAAGCCAGTCAAGATTCATCTTGAGGGTGGAAAGGTTGTAATTTCACCCCTGTAGGTTAATGAAGCACCTATACCTACATCTGCATACACACACCTCCCTCCCTCGCAAGTTTTCGGAAAAAATAGGGGCAAAAATTTGTGCGTTCAGCGCTTTTGCCTTTGTATGGAGATGTCGCAGCATGAGGGTCAGCTTCCTGGAGCGGCGGCGGGTAGCAAGTAGCAATCAATCAGGATTCTAAGGTTTTTGGGAAACTCTCCAACCCTGTGTTGCGTTGGAGACTACAGGGTTGGTTCGTCTTCGAACCCCCAAGCATAGAGGAGGCACAAGTGGCAAAGGTTGTCGTCATCACGTCCGGCAAAGGTGGTGTAGGCAAGACCACCACCGCAGCCAGCTTCGCAACGGGGATCGCCTCGCTAGGACACAAAACTGTGGTCATCGACTTTGACGTCGGGCTGCGGAACTTGGACCTGGTGATGGGCTGCGAGCGGCGGGTGGTTTACGATCTCGTCAACGTCATCAAGAAAGAAGCCAAGCTGCACCAGGCGCTGATCAAGGACAAGCGTGTGGATGGCCTCTATGTGCTCCCCGCCTCCCAGACACGGGACAAGGATGCGCTGGACCTAGAGGGCGTTGGTGAGGTGATCGAGGAACTCAAAAAGAAATTTGAGTTCATCATTTGCGACTCGCCGGCTGGCATCGAGCGTGGTGCCCAGTTGGCCATGTACTTCGCCGATGAGGCTCTGGTGGTGACCAACCCAGAAGTATCCTCGGTGCGCGACTCTGACCGCGTCCTCGGGCTCCTGGACGCCAAGACCTATCGCGCCGAGAACAACCTCGAGCCGATCAAATGCCACCTGCTGCTTACTCGCTACAATGTCAAGCAGGTCAAAAAGGGTGAGATGCTGAGTGTGGATGATGTCCTCGAACTCTTGGGCATCCCCTTTCTCGGCGTGATCCCGGAGTCCAAATATGTGCTCAGCGCCTCCAACGCTGGCACGCCTGTGGTGCTCGACGATGCCAACGAGGCAGGGCAAGGTTACCTCGACGTGGTGAGCCGCTTCCTCGGTGAGGATCGCCCACACCGCTTCCTCGAGGAGAAGAAAGGCTTTTTCAAACGGCTCTTTGGGGCCAACTAGTCACAGCAGCTGCCAGTCTAAACTGACTGGAGAAAGGTAAGATGATGGCACTTTTTGATATTTTTCGTCGAACGCGCATGAAGTCAGCAGCGATCGCAAAGGATCGTCTGCAGATCATTGTTGCGCGTGAGCGGTCCACGACCCGCCAGGCGCCGTGGTATCTGCCTCAGCTGCAGCAAGAGCTTCTGCAGGTGATCGCCAAATATGAGCACATCGACGTCGAGACCGTAACGGTGAATTTGGACACCACCGATGGCGCTGAGGTGCTCGAGCTCAATATCGTGCTCCCTGAGGATAGCGCACCCATTCGCGCGCCGGTCATCGAGATGACCAGCTACCCCGCCTAGGTCCTGCGCAGGGCAGCCATTGGCGCGGACGAGGCCCCGCGCTAGCCGGCACGCCCATCCTCCCCCTCTCATTCGCATACCTTCACCTGCGTAAAACCCGATTGACAACCTTCTTCAGCTCGTGAACTTCAAAGGGCTTGTCGACCCTTGGGTTCGCCACGTTCTGCAGGTAGCTACGAGCACGAGAGGTGAACACTCCCCCACTCATGAAGATCACTCGCTCTGCAAGCTCAGGGTCGCGGTTCACGATCCACTCGTGGAGTTCTATCCCCGAGATCCGCGGCATCATCAAGTCACAGAGGATGACGTCAAAGGGGAGGGCCTCAGCGAGAATTTTCTGAGCCTCCTCTCCTGAATGGGCCAGGTGAATCTCGTGCGCACGAAAGATCCGAGACAGAGCATTGAGGATCGCCGGTTCGTCATCAATGAAGAGGATCCGCGCTCCCCTCAGAGGGGCGACCACCTTGTGCACGCTACTATCAGTCTCCGCGAGGGCGCTGTCGTCGAGCCGAGGCAATGACACGCGAAAGCACGACCCCTCCCCCACGCGGCTCTCCACCTCGATCTCCCCGCCGAAACCTTCGACGATAGATCGTGAGATGGCCAAGCCCAAGCCGGACCCCTCGCCAAGCTCTTTGGTGGTAAAAAAAGGTTCAAAAAGACGAGGCAGGTGCTCTGCCGCGATACCACACCCAGTGTCGATGATTTCGACATGAATATGGCTCGCTGTCGTCCTGGATTGGATCCGGATCTCATTCCCATCCGCGTGCCCCTCATCAATAGCGTGAGCAGCGTTGATCAAGAGATTCAAGAAGACTTGAGAGAGCCGTCCTTCACTCGCGAGCACCGGCGGAAGGTTCTCATAGCTCTTGACGAGTTTTGCACGATACTTGATTTCGTTGAGCGCCATGGCGCTCGCGCCGTCGAGCACCCTCACCATATCGATGGTCTGCAGCTCCTCCTTTTCCACCCTCGAGAACGTGCCGAGAGCTCGCACGATCTCGCGAATGCGCTCGCTGCCCTCGCGCGCGTCGTCAAAGCGCTCCTGCATTTCTTCCACAAACTCTGCGTCGAGGGCTCTGCTCCACTCACCCAACACCTCTTGCAAAACGCCTGGGCCCAAATGCTTCTCCAGAGCGCTGCGGCCTTCACGCATCGCCTCCACTACCAGGGGAAGATCATCGGTCAAACTTGCGAGGTTGTAGACCACATAGGAGAGGGGATTGTTGATCTCGTGCGCCACCCCAGCTGCGAGCATTCCCATGGTCGCCAGGCGATCTGATTGTGCCAAACGCGAACGCACCCGTCGTTGCTCGCTCACATCATGGAAGGTGCACATCAACAGATCCTGGCCCTCCAGGACGATGGTAGAGCTGCTCACATCGGCGTGGGTGGTACTGCCATCAGCTCTCTTCACAGCCAGCTCGGCTTGGACCCCAACCCCTTTGGCGAGGTCAGGGAAGACTTCGAAAATTCGCAGCGTAGCGCTCTCTTCGCGCGAGTAGCCGGTGATGGTGCCAAAGGTGCGATTGACGGTCTGGATCATGCGTGTGGCGGGGTCCACCAGGACGATGCCGTCGCTCGAGTCTTCAAAGATCGTCCGGAGGTTTCTTTCGGAGACGCGGATCGCGTCCTCCGCGACCCGCTGGTCTGTAATATCGAGCCCTGAACTGAGGGTTCCACGAACCTCTCCCCCAGGTCCTCGAAGCACTATGTTGTGCCAACCGATCAGCCGATCCCTACCCCCTACACCAACGACAGAGTTCTCGTTGTAGGCTGCTAAGGAGACCTCCTCGAGCATCAACCGCCTGAAAACGGCACGCGTGTGGGATCGCACGTCTTCCCGAAGGCTGTCCTTGAACCAGTCACGACCGATGGCCGTCTCTTGGGCCCATCCAAGCACCTCACAGGCCTTGCTGTTGATCAACGTGA
>JAFCZD010000455.1 GCA_019314525.1 Deltaproteobacteria bacterium | reverse complement strand
TCCCCTTTAGCGTTGTGATGGCGTCAACGTTGTTTTCGTTCACATAGGTTGGGCAGCCACAGGGGGCAAGCCCAGGCATCTGTAGTGTGCACTGGACCACCGGCAACATGGGCGTACAGCCTTTGGCCGCCCTGAGCGCCTTGCCCCACTCTGCAGAGAGGACCATGTGTATCACCCTGCAGGGTGCAGGATTATTTCTATTGAGGGATTTCTCGCACGACTTACAAACCTTGGCACCGAGGCGCATCGTATTCGATGTCGTCACTCACCATCCAGCCGAGGAACACTTGCCGAGGAACACTTGCACCAGCCGTGAACAATCCATCAAGCAGGTGCTCTACTTTGGCGGACAGCCAGCACAGTTCCGTGCGTTGGTGGACGGTTTGGCTGCTCAGTCGAATCATCGGCTCTGCGCATCCGCGAACAGCTCTTCCGATGGGTCGCCCCTAATCTGCTGGAACTCCAAGGCCCACAAAGGGCAGGTGGTTCGTCACCTGGAGCGTGAGTTTGTCAACCTTATGGTGCTCGACTTGCGTTGTGCCGGAGACGCCAGAGACTTCGCGCGGCGCAAGGAATCGATCTTGGAGATCCTCAGCGCTCTCGACGAGATGGGTGATGTGGAGGCGCGCTATGGCTTTCATCGCATTCTTCTGCTGGTCTCGGGGTCGGACTCGGAGCAGGTAGATCAGGCCATCGTCGAGGTGGGGTTGCGGGGTGTTGGCTCGGTATTGCGGCAGAGCTTCGCTCGTAGCAGCGACGGGACGTGTCCCACGGATGCGGCGTTCGCCGCGCGCGTCATCGCTCGCTCGGAGGCGTTGATCTTCGCAGGTCATCGTGGGCACCGAGCGCTCTGCGCTGCTGGTGGTGGAATCACCGGCATCTATTTCGAGATGGGCGCGCTCAAATGTCTCGACGACTGTCTGGCAACGGACGCGATTAACTCTTTCGATATGTACTTCGGCATCAGCGCAGGGGCCATCGTCGTTGGTTTGCTCTCCGCCGGCTACTCCGTGGATGAGCTGATGGCGGCCGTGCATGGCGTCAAGGGCATGCGGTTGGCCCCGCTCGACATGCGGGTTTTTCGCCTGGGACATGTTGACTATCCGAGCCTCGGCGGTCGTTTGCAGACCGCGGCGAAGATCGCGTGGAAGAGCTTCTGGGGCGCCTTGCGCCGCCCCTCCGTGCCCAGCCTGGATAGGCTGCTCTTCGACTACTCCGACGTGGTGGGTCCCCCTTTTCGTGCGCGGGGCTTTGGCAAGGTGCTTGAATCCGCGCTCACAGCGCCGGGTACCATCAACGACTTTCGTCTGCTTCCGCACAAACTCTATATTGGTGCCACCGAGCAGGACGCCCGGGAGCATGTGCTCTTTGGCAGCGAGGGACACGACGAGGTGCCCATCAGCACCGCCATCGAGGCGTCGATGAGCCTCAACCCGGCCTTTGGCTCGACGCCCATCCAAGGGCACTTCTATGAAGATGGTGCTGTCACACGCACCTCCAACTTCAGTGAAGCGATTCGTCGTGGCGCTGGTCTGGTGTTCACCATCGATCCCTTTGTGCCCTATGTATCGCGCGACAGAGGCTTCGCCCGCGACCGTGGCATGCTCTACAACATCGACCAGAACATCCGTACGATGTCATATACACGCTTTGAGAACACCCGAAGTTGGATCCTTCGGCAGCACCCAGATGTGAGTTCATATACGTTCGTGCCGGCGAACCGCCTTCGTCGGTTGCTCTCCATCAGCCCTTTTGACCACCGGCCCTATCTGGAGATCTGGCGAGGGGCCTATCTTTCGACTTTGCAGCGAGTGCATCGTATCGCTCATAGGCTCCAGGGAGACGTCAAGGTGCATGGTCTGAGCTTCGACACCGCCCTCGCCGATGCCGTGGCGGAGCGTTTGAGCGCGTCCAAAGACGTGGCCTTTGACGATTTCTTTCTCGACAGAAAGGTGCGGATCAAGCAGGTCCCGCTCAAGAACACTCCCGCGCGCGTCTGCGCGTAGCGATCTTGGTGTAGGCCGTTGAGAGAAGACTAGGATACATGGGCGTAGATTACGCTCAAGAGACAGGAGATCGGCATGAGGGGTTGGATGCTGTTGTCGTGTGGGTTGCTGGTGGTAGCTTGTGGATCGCCAGATGAGCCACAACCGTCAATGCATGAGGTGGCCTTTGAGTTACGGGAACGCATTCGCAAGAGCCCAGATCATCTGAGGGCGCGGGCCAAAGACGTCGTGGCTGGCAAGAACGCCCAGGCTATTTACGAGTTCGTTCGCGATCAGATCATCACCTTGCCGCCGGCCGATGACTCCCTCGAGGCTTTCTCCACGACGATTCGTTGGGGCACGCCTGGCACTCTTCGCTCGGGCGCGGGCACGCCACGCGAGCATGTGGACCTCCTCGTCGAACTTTACACGCGCGCAGGGCTATCAGCGCGCGTGATGCAGTGCGCGCCTCATGCGACGCGCATCGCGTTTCGTGATGTCTTCCTGCGCTCTTTCGAGCGGACCTTCGCACCAGACGTAACCCACGAGGAGCTAGAGCGTTATGGGAAAATCTTGGGCAGCACAGATGGGAGTGGGGTGATCCTTGATGCCGATGGGCAGGCACGGCGAGCGCTCGCGGAGAGGTTGTTGGTGGCTTCCAGCGGAAGGGGCGATGGGCGCTCTTTTACATGGGAGTTGCCCCCGTCGATTCCGCTGGTGGAGATCATGGTGGACGGTGTGGTGACGTACGCCACGCCCTGGCTGCCCCAGGGGCGTTTTGGTGAGAGCTATTGCCAGTCACCCCCCACGCAGGAGCTTGTAACGGCGGTGGCTCCGATGGTGAAGGTCACCCTCACAGCACGGAGCCTTGATGAATCTGCGGAAGAAACTGTCCTCGTGGAGCACTCATGGAGCGCCGATCAGGTGGTGGGGCAAGAGGTATGGGTCCAATTTTTCTCCGGCCTCGACCCCCTGCACCATCTCCTCGCTCCCTTGAGTGCCTCACGTTCGTTCACCCCCGCGCTTGTGCTGCGGGGCAAAGCCGATGAGGCAAAGCCGGTGACGGAGATGATCACGGGGACCGCGTTTACGAGCACCGCGGATCTTCTTACACAGGACGACGAGGGCAACATCTCGATCAACGGCGTGCTCATGGGCGATGGGGAGCGATCCCCTGAGGACGAAGGTCGCGTCGCGAGCCTAGACCTGAGCGTTGACGGGAGGAGCTTTCCTTTGGTGAAGCTTTCAGTGGACGCACTCGATGCAGCTGGCGTGAGCGTTACGGGGCTTGCGGCGCGGAGTTTTAATGTTTTCGAGGACGGCATGTTGACCAGCGCGCGCCTTCACCACAATACCTCATCGCCGCCCCGTGTGCTCTTCTTGGTGGATAAGAGTGGGTCGGTGCCCCTCGAATTTCAGGGTGAGAATCTAGCGGAGCTTGGTCGCCAACTCGTCCAACGCATTCGTCCCAACGCACCTGGGGCGGAGTTCAATGCCTGCGGTGTGCAGTCGGGGGGATGCTACCTTTCCGATGACTGGACGCAGGATGCCACAGTCCTTGGGGACCGGCTCAAGAACGTTTGGAGCTATGGGTCGGACCTCTGGGAGTCTTTAGCACGGTCCATGACCGTTGGCGCTACGGTGGTTGTCTTCATCACCGACGGAGATGCTACCGACGAACTCACGGCGTGGAAGGCCATGATCGAGGGCGGGGTTCCGACAGTCACCGTGGGCGTGGGCTCGGTCAAAGAGGAGACGCTCGAGAAGATCTCTGAGTTGACCGGTGGTGTGAGTGTATCGGTTCAATCCACCGCTGCGGCAGCCAACGCAGTGGTGGAGTTCGTTGGGGAACACCACCCAGACCCCTATAGGCTCGTCTATCGAGCCAACCTGGATGGTGCATCCACTCGCGTCGTGAGGGTCGAGATAAAAGAGCGGCCCATCACGACCAGTGGCTCGTACGATGTGCCAGCGTCAACAAAGCCCATGGGCTTCGGCGGGCTCTGGCTCACGGTGGAGGTCGATGGGCGTAAAGTGACGCGAACGTTGGCAGGCCTTGGCCCAGCCGCCGTCGGCCAGCTCGCTACACAGACAGATGTGGACGAGGTCCTGGCACAGTATTTTGGCAACGCTTTTGTCTCGTTTTCTGGTTTTGGTGCGACGCTGGCGCAGTGGTTTGATGAGCTGATCACGGCGCGCCTGAGCCTTGAGCCGCTGCTCGAGGCCCTCGCCTCGGATGACCTGGAGGTGATGCTCGACGGGCTTGCGGTGGGATATATTCCATATTCTGGGAAGGTGGAGTTGGTCCAGGCGCCGCTCCCCAACGCGCTCACGGAGACAACCCTCACTTTCCCCACGGGCTTGCGCGCGGTGCTCATGACACAAAGCCCACGTTTTGGTGTGGGCATGAGCTCCAAGCTCGATATCTTGCCGATCACCTCATGGCACACCGTCGCCGACGACGCAGACCTGGCATGGACCACCACCTTGGATAGGACTGCAACCTTGGCTTTGGCCGAAGCGAACGCCTATGGAACGAACACGATCTCTTTGACCCAAGACTACAATTTGGTTCCTGCGATGCATGGCAGTGTCGCCACCACTCTTGAGGCGGGCGGAGCTACTTCTGAGTTGGCCGCCAGGTTCGACAGAGCTGCCCAAGACCTGGGCAGCGACGCGTTCTACCTCTTGCCGGACACGCCGAATGCAGGTGCATTTTGGGCGATAGATATCCGTTCTGGTGCGGTCCTTGGCCTTCTTCCGGACGGCAGTGGGGGCAGCTCTGCTATCTGCGAGAGCGATGACCTCTCGCGGGATATGGCAGCTCTGAGCCTCTTAAATAACCTTGCCGGCCTGATGGGTATGCCCCCAGGCTTGGGCGGCATCATCTCTCTGAGCATTGCGATTCAAACAGCGATCTTGCGCGACGCGCTTATCGTCTCTGTACTGCCGCCATCAGGGATCAGCTCAGATGACTTCGATCGCCTCCTCGATGCCGCAAAGGGCGACGTCAACGGGATACGCAACGTTCTTCTCCGCGCTGCCGGCGGGGCGGTCCCTGGTGGTGGGGGGCCCACCACCGCGGATAGCACAAAGGAAGACCTCTCAGTTCTCTTCAAGCCGCCGCCCGAGGGGTGTTGATTAGGAGCGAAGGGGGCAGCACGGTAACCAACACCTAAACCCCACCCGCTCTATTTGGAAAAAGCTGATCGTCATGCAGCAATGAAACCAAGGTCGCCACAGGCAAGATCTCAATGCCATCGGCTGTCTGCTGTGCTCTCCCGCCACGTGTGACAA
>JAFCZD010000454.1 GCA_019314525.1 Deltaproteobacteria bacterium | reverse complement strand
GGGCTTACGCCCACCAAGATGCTGGCGTCTGCCTCGTCGTCTCGTAGGTGCATGCAAAGCACGCCATCGGGGCGAACCACAGGCCAAATCAACAGCGCCGCCATATCATCGGATGTGGTTGGTGCTGATAAGAGAAGATCGACGTTCCAACGCTCCTCTCCGTCCTTTGTCGTTGAGACCAGCTTGGAAAGATAACTGAGGAAGAGGTGCCCCTCCGCGGAGATCACAGGCATCGCCCAAAGGCTCTGTGAACTCCAGATGATCTTACCCTCAGAGGAAAACTTCCCGAGATCGAAGGAGTGACTCCAGTAGAGGAAATCGTCCTGGTCGATGGCTGGCGTCGCCGTGAAGGCTTGGGTGAAAACATCCCCCCGTTCAAGAACACGCCACCGCACCTCCCCCTTGGGGCTCACACCATAGACCCAGCCATCCAGGCTGGCTGATCCCACCATACGCACGCCAAGATAGATATTGCCCGCCGAGTCTATAGCTGGTGTCGTGCGGTTGTAGGGGACATCACCTGCCTCGCCGAGCTGCACGCTCCATTTCAGCACACCATCGGGGCTCACAGCCCAAAGGTGTTTCTTGTTGCCAATACCATAAAGGGTGTCGTCAGGCCCGACGGCGAGCAGCTGGCCACGGCCTTGAAGATCCCCTGTGACCTCGTCGAGTTGCCAGAGGGGATCACCCAGGCCCTTGCAGCGCAGCGCGTCGAAGCAACCAAACTCGCAAGGGACCTCCTCCACTTCGTAGCTGCATCTGCCGTCCTCGACATTGCAGCTACCGGGTGTGCGGTAGCCCTTGAATACCCCAGCAACGCACTCGCCCACAGGTGGCGTCTGGCATGAGGACGAGGCGCGGCAGAGGGCGTCGACGCTATCGACGCCGGGCCCACAAGCGACAACAAGGACGCTGAGCAGCAAGAGTGGGAGTCTGAGAATACGCCGTGGCACCATGCTCAAGCGTATCGAGGAGCCTGTTCTTCTGTCAAATGCTGCGCAATCGGTCCACCCGCGGGATTAGCGTTTGGAGAAGGAGGCTGGCATTGACACAACCCCGCAGAAAAAAAGTACTCTTCTTCGCAGAAGATTTCTCCTTGGCCCACGTGGGACGCGCGCTTCACCTCGCCGAGGCCCTCGATTCCGCACGTTTTGACGTGGCCATCGCCTGCGGCGAGCGCTACCAATCCTTCGTTGAGGCCGCCGGGATCCGCCGTGTAGACGCCTTCTCGGTGGGCAGCGAGGAGATGCTACAAAGCCTCGCCGATGGCACACCCCTGTTCACATCTGAGCGGCTGAAGCGCTATGTGGACGACGACCTCCGGCTGCTCAACCACGAGACGCCCGACCTGATCGTCAGCGACTTTCGTGTCTCTCTCGGCATCTCGGCGCCGCTCCTCGGAATCCCGCTGGCGACCCTCGTCAACGCCCACTGGAGCCCCTACTCGAAGTTACGGCCTCCCATGCCCGAGCACCCCATCCTCAATCGCTTCGGGGTAACTCTGGGCACCGCTCTGTTCAACCTGGTGCGGCCCTTCGCCTTCCGCCAGCACGCCAGGGCATTCCGCGAACTACAAGAATCCTATGGACTAAGCGCCACCAAGGGCTTGCATGAGATGTACTCGGCGGGGACATGGACGATGTACGCCGACGTGCCCGTGCTTTCCCCTTGTGCTCCGCTTCCAGACAACCACTCCTACTTGGGTCCCATTACCTGGGAACCCCCCGTGCCGCTCCCTGCCTGGTGGGAGCAGGTCCCCGCCAACCGCCCAGTGATCTATTGCAGCGTTGGATCTTCAGGAGACCCTACGATGATCGAAGCGACCATCGCGGGGCTGACAAAGGTAGACGCGAGCGTGATCATGGCAACCGCCGGACATCAGATCGGCTGCGCCTTGCCTGAAAACTTCTTCACCGCCCAATATCTCCCCGGTGACGCCTGCGTCCGTCGCTCGTCATTGGTGATCTGCAATGGTGGTGCAGGAGCGGTCTATCAGGCCCTGAGGCGGGGCAAGCCCTTCATTGGCGTCCCATCCAACCTCGACCAATATTTGGTCATGCGCGGCGTAACGCAGGCCAACGCGGGCCTGCAGATCAGGGCTGGAAAGCTCAACGCCAAACGCATCGAATCTGCCGTTTCACGGCACCTCGATAACCCCTCCACCACACCATCAGCCGCCAACCTCGAAGCAGAAATCGCCAGCTATGATGTTCAACAACGCTTCGCTGCCAAAGTCGAGGAGTGGTTAAGCGGTCACAAGAGTGATGCACACGAGACGCTACCTGCCGCCGTCCCACGGGACGAAGCCATGATCACGCCCCTCACCCCCGCGCTGGCGAGCACGTCCTCACCCGAGGCCTGAGCCGGCAGGAGCACCAAGCCTTTCGCCCCACTCTGCAATTTCTGGTAAAAATGGCTAGCACCCTGCGCAATCTTCCCGCCACCGGGATTCAAAAGGATGCGAGCGTGGATAGTAGGCCTGACATCGAAGACCTCTTCACCCGCTATGCGGGGCTGATCTTCAATAAATGCCTGCGCATGCTCGCTGATCGCCAGGAGGCAGAAGATGCGGTGCAGGAGACCTTTGTCCAGGCCCATCGAGCGCTGGACTCATTTACGTACGGTGAGAGCGCCCTCCCCTGGCTCTACACCATCGCCACCAACGTCTGCCTCAAGTTTCTGCGCACCCGGCGGCGCAAAGGGGTGGTGCTGATGCCGAGCTATGACCGATCAGCCACAGGGGGCCGCAGCCTCACAGGCGAAGTGGCCACTCGTCAGCAACTCGGCTCTCTCGTCGAAAAGCTCGACGATCGCGACCAGAAGATCCTCGTGAGTCACTTTGTTGACGGCATGAACCAGAGCCAAGTAGCCGAGGCCCTCAACATTTCACGCCGCACGGTGGTGACCCGACTCCAGCACATCCGGCAACTGGGTGAAACGTTGAAGAACGACCTGCCGCTAAAAGAGGAAGAGTGAGCCATGGATGAGCGCCATCAACATCCACCGCGCTTTTCCCTGTTGCTCTGGCAGGCGGGGGATCTTCTGCCTGATGAGGCACGCGAGGTTGAAGAACACATCACCGCCTGTGAGCACTGCCGTGCACTGCTGGCCGAGGTGCGTGAAGACGTGGACACTTTCGAGGCGGGGCTCCCGCAGCACCTGGCCCGGCTGAAAAACCGCCTCGCTGTGGAGCCTCGAAGGCGAGAGATCGGGCAGCGCGGGCGCCGTTGGCAACGCTGGGCCATGCCCTTGCTCATGGTGGCTGTCGCCGCGAGCCTGATGCTGATCCTCATGCCTGGAGTCCTCGATGGGCCCCCAACGGAGGGGCCCCAGCCCACTATCCGCTACAAGGGAAGCTTCACCCTTCAGGCGGTGGTCAAGCGCGGGAAGGAGCAATTCTTCGCCAAAGAGGACATACGCCTTCATCCTGGTGATGCGCTGGCGATGATCATCAACACCGCTGACGCCGGCTATGTCACACTCTTTTCCTATGATAGCCGCGGCACGCTCACGCCGCTGGTGCCGCCCAGCGAGGCGCAGAAAGACCCCACACCCCATCGCCTCTCTGCGCCAGGGCGACACCTGATGCCTGGCAGTGCCGAGTTGGACGAGGTGTTGGGGAAAGAGAGGGTGGTGGCCATTTTTTCGACGAGCAGCTTCTCACGTGTTGTTCTCCACCAGCGTGCGAAGGCGCTCTTGACGCGAGGAGAGCAGCTGTCGCCCCAAAACCTCGAACTCGACAGCGTCATCAGCGTCCTCCGCTTCGAAAAGGTCGCTGAGGTGCCATGAGGCTGCTTCTAATCAGCATCCTGCTGCTCATGGCGCCCCTCGCAAACGCAGCGACCCATCGCTTTGCGCTCGTGGTAGGGCAGAACAGCGGACATGATCCCACCCGGGTGCTACGCTTCGCCGAACATGACGCCCGCAAAGTAAGCCGCACCCTGGTGCAACTGGGAGGCTTTCCCAAAAAGCAGGTGGTGCTGCTCACCAATACCAGCGCCGACGCCCTGATAAGGGCGCTGAAGAAGCTAGAGGGGCGCATTGCCCGCGTCGCTCAGCGGGCACAAGATCGCGCGCTGGTCGTCTTCTACTACTCTGGGCACGCTGACGCCGACCGGCTGGAGCTCGGCAAGAGCACGCTGGCCTTCTCTAAGATCTCTTCCTTTCTCAAGCAATCCAAAGCCACCGTTCGCCTGGCGTGGATCGACTCCTGCTTCAGTGGACGGCTGGTGACGGCCAAGGGCGCCCGGCCCAAAGCCGGCTTCAGCATTCGTGTCACCGACCAACTCGAATCACGGGGCTACGCCGTGATCACCTCCAGCGCGGCGGATGAGGCGAGCCAGGAGTCTGCTGAGGTGCGGGGCTCGCTCTTCACCCACTACCTGGTCTCGGGGCTGCGGGGCGCAGCAGACGCCTCTCGCGACGGACGTGTGACGCTCTCAGAGACCTACCGCTACGTCTACGGCCGCACTGTGGCACGTACAAGCGCCCATGTGGGAGGTGGACAACACCCCACCTACGACTTCCAACTCCAGGGGCGCGGTGAAGTGGTGCTGACCCAGCTGAAGAAGCGCTCCAGCCACCTGGTCGTGCAGAGCCCCGATGTGGGGCGTGTGGTGGTGATCGATCAGCGCAAAGAGCAAATGCTCGCCGAAGCCGACGTGCTCGCTGGCCACCCAGCACACCTGGCGTTACCCCCAGGAGACTACATCGTTTACCTGCTGGAGCAGGGAACGGCCTATCGCGCTCGCACCCGCCTCGCCAGCGGAGCCACGGTGGCCTTAACGCGTGAGCGCCATTTCCGCCCCCACGCCCTACACGAAGCCGTCGCCAAAGGTGGGCTCTTTCGCCCGATTTGGTCGAGCCACCTCAGCGCCGCGGGGCTGGTACGACGCGGGCCCCTGGGTGACCAACCCGTCACGTTCGGCACAGGACTGCTCTATCGCCTCGAGCTGCCTTCGGGCTGGCA
>JAFCZD010000453.1 GCA_019314525.1 Deltaproteobacteria bacterium | reverse complement strand
CGTCGTTACCTCAGCCCCAAGTTTGCTTCCCACCATCTCGCCATTATCAACGATTTTCAGATTTGAGGCGAATGCAAGCCTGTCATTGCCACACCCTGGTTTTCCGGCTGGGCGATGTGTGGTAGCACCCCCCCCATGCGAAGCCGCATGGGCAGTCGGAGCTCTTCGAAATGTGACATGGCTTCGAGTGTTTGGAGTGTGTTTTGAATCAACGACTCGAACCGATCACCCTTGATCGGATCGACGGTGACGCGGCCAAGGTCGTGCGTCGCCTCTCGCGCCATGGGCATCAGTCCTACCTGGTGGGGGGCTGCGTGCGCGATATGTTGCTGGGGCGGTCACCCAAAGATTTTGATGTCGCCACGAGCGCTACCCCCAACGAAATAAAACAGCTTTTTCGAAACTGTCGAATTATTGGGCGACGCTTTCGCCTCGCCCATATTCTCTTTTCTCGGAAGGTTATCGAGACGGCGACCTTTCGCGCCCCCCCCGCAGAGGATGCTGCAGAGGCTGACGGCGACCCGCTGATCTGGCATGACAATGAGTTCGGGACCGCCGAAGAGGACGCCCGTCGGCGTGATTTTACCATCAATGGACTCTTCTATGATGTGGGCAGCGGGAAGGTCATCGATTGGGTTGATGGCATGGCCGACCTGCGTGCTCGGTGCGTGCGGACCATTGGTGACCCAGACGTGCGCATGCAGGAAGACCCTGTGCGCATCTTGCGGGCCGTGAAATTTGCGGCGCGCTTGGGCTTGGAGATCGATCCTGCGACTCGCGATGCGTGTGTTCGTCACGCCGCGCTGATCGCACGGTGCTCGGTGGCTCGTGTGCTGGAGGAGATTTACAAGCTGCTGCGCGAGGGTTCGGCGGGTGAGGCGTTTCGAATGCTCTATAGGCTGCAGATCCTCGGGGTGCTCTTTCCCGAGGTAGCCGCGCTGGCGCCGCCAGAGCTTCAGCGCGAACTCCCCGCGGTGCGGGCGGGTCGCCGTCGCCACCCAGGCGGTGGTTTGGATGATACCCCTGAGGATGCCGACGCTGACGTTGACGACACCGAGAGCGATGTCCCTGAGGATGCCCACGACATTGAGAGCGATGTCCCTGATGATGCCGCCGCTGACGTTGACGACACCGAGAGCGATGTCCTTGAGGATGCCGACGCCGATGTTGACGACACCGAGAGCGATGTCTCTGACGATGCCGACGCTGACGATGCCGACGCTGACGATGACGATGCTGACGATGCCGATGCCGACGATGCCGATGCCGACGATGCCGGTGCTGACGATGCCGGTGCTGACGATGCCGATGCTGACGATGCCGGTGCTGACGATGCCGATGCTGACGATGCCGATGCTGACGATGCCGATGCTGACGATGCTGACGATGCCGATGCTGACGATGCTGACGATGCCGATGCTGACGATGCCGATGCTGACGATGCCGATGCTGACGATGCAAGCAGAGCTGAGCACGCGCCCATAGATGAGCATTACCGCGCCGAGCAGCTCCTGGCCGACCTTGATCTGAGCACTCAAGCGCAGCGAGACTCGGCGCTGGAGTTGCTCTGGGGCACTTTGGGCGCTCTGGATGAGCTGGTTGGTAGCCTGGAAGAGCCCTCCCAACCTTTGCTCCTGGCCGCGCTCCTCGCGCCTCTGACCTCAGAGGTGTTGCGCGACGATCGTCGGTTGGCGCAAAGCGCCGAACAGGTGGATCGCTTGGTGCGTACCGTCTCGCTGCGTTTGCAGGTTTCGCGGCGGCACCGTGAGCGGCTGAAGCAGATCGTGATCGCCCAGCGGCGCCTCGCGCAGAACCGCCCGCGCCAGGCCATCGCTCAACGGGATTATTTCCCCCAAGCGCTGCAGCTCCTGCGGATGCGCCACAGCATTACAGAGGAGTTCGGCGACGCCATTGAGCGCTGGGAAAAATTGCTCACTCGGGGGGGCGGGCGACCTGCGCAGCGTGAGGGTCGACGTCGACGGCGCGGAGGACGGCGGACTCGCGAGCGTTCAGCGAAGGGCGAGGGTGGAGGGCAAGGACAGGACCCTGGGTCGCAGGGCGAGTCGTGAACCGTCGCCTCTTGCGGCGAGGGTCACGAGACCACTACCTGGACGCGGCGCTCTACGACCACGAATACCGGCGGCGGCGCGAGGATGTACGCTTCTACCGCAAGGTGGCCGACGAGGCGGGCGGCCCAATCTTGGAGCTTGGGTGCGGCACGGGGCGGGTCACCATGCCCCTCGCCCGAGATGGACATCACCTCGTTGGCTTCGACATTAGCAGCACCATGCTTGCTCGTGCTCGGCAGCGACTGACCCGTCTCCCCAAGCGCTGTCCTCGCCCCCTCCTTTTTCGTGGGGACTTGCAGCACTTCGCCCTCGGTAGGCGTTTCCCCCTCATCATCTCGGCTTTTAATACGCTGCAACATGTCTATACGGCGGAGCGCCTGTTGGCGGTGCTTGCGCATGTTGCGCGTCATTTGGAGACGGGAGGGCTCTTTGCCTTCGATGTGCTGATGCCGGACTGCGAGTGGCTCGCTCGTGATCCAGAGAAGCGTTGGGTGCGCCGACGCTTTCGCCACCCAGAGACGGGTGAGCAGCTGATCTACAGCACCAACCACGATTATGATGCCGTGGGGCAGGTAGCCTACGTTCGCATCTATTACAGCCCCGTGGAGGGTGAGGGGAACAAAGGGCAGGGCAATGAACGAGTGGTGCACCTCGCCCATCGTCAGTGGTACCCCCAAGAGCTGAGCCTGATCTTGGAGACGGCGGGTTTTCGCGTCGAAGCACGTTATGGAGGCTTTGGGCGAGAGGGGCTCTCCAGCGTGAGTGAGTCGCAGATCTACCTGTGTCGACTGGTGTGAATCTGGGTTAAGTCCTCGTACTGCATTTTCTGAAACGAACACCCCTCGCGACATCCCCTCCTAAGGGCGCTACCATACCGGCGTAGCGGGCTTGTTTGCCCCTCCGAGACACAAAGGAGCCCTTTATGTCGACCCTGCGTTCCTCGTTCCTCGCCTTGCTCGCCCTTGGGTTGAGCTTCGCGCTGCCGAGTTGTTACCCCTATGGCTATGACGACGGGGTCGTCTATGGCGGCCCAGAGGTGGCAGCGCCGCCGCCCGCACCCTATGTGGAGGAACCGCCGCCCGAGCCCTTCGTGGGTGCGGTGTGGATCCCCGGGTTTTGGCGTTGGGGGGGATCGCGTTATCTTTGGGCAGGCGGGCACTACATGCGTCGCCCGCGTGTTGGCTACGACTACTACCCTGGAGGCTGGGTACATCGCAGGGGAAAGTATGTGTATGCCAAAGGGCGCTGGGCACCACGCCGCTATCACTACCGTCATCGTGGGCGCTATGTGCACAGCAAGCACGGCTACTATCGGCATCGTTATGGGTCGCCAACCTACCGGAAGTATCGACGCAGTCGTGCTCGTCGACGCGTACCAGCCTATCGCAAGCGGCACGAAGGCAAGGCTCCGTCTCGGGTGCGGCGTCGCGCACCAAGCGCGGGTGGTGAGAGCAAGGTTAGGCGTCGCGCGCCATCGGCGCGGTAGTTGACTCCATGAGTGATGTGGATGTCTTGGTGATCGGCGCAGGCGTCGTGGGTTTGGCTGTGGCGGACGCCTTGGCCTCTGAGGGTTGGTCACCCTTGGTGGTGGAGCGCCACGCGCGGGTGGGTCAGGAGACATCCAGCCGCAACAGCCAGGTGGTTCACGCCGGCATCTATTATCCAACAGGATCGCTCAAAGCTCGACTCTGCGTCCGCGGCCGTGAGCTGCTCTATGCCTTCTGCGTCGAAGCGGGCGTTGAGCATCGGCGCTTGGGCAAGCTCGTGCTGGCTCGAGAGCAAGAGGAGATGCCACAGCTAGAGGCGTTGAAGCAGCAAGGGGAGGCCAACGGAGTGCAGGGCTTGCGCTTGCTCCACAGGGACGAGCTGGCGCGTCTCGAGCCCAGCGTGGAAGCGTGGGGGGCGCTGCTTTCCGTGGAGACGGGCATCGTCGACGCCCATGGCTTGATGAAGGGGCTGCAGGCGCGGGCGCGGGGCCAGGGCGCGGAGGTCCTCTGCGAGGCTGAGGTGCGGCAGCTTGAGCCCACTGCCTCGGGCTGGCGCGTTGAAGTGGCCCACCTCCGTGGCCCTCAGGAAGCGGTCACCGCGCGCTGGGTGGTCAACGCCGCGGGCTTGTGCGCTGACGAGGTGGCGGCGCTGGCCGGGGTGTCCAGCTATCATCATCACTATTGCAAGGGCGACTACTTTCGTGTGCCGCGTCAGGTGGCGAGCCAGATTCAGCGGCTCATTTATCCCCTGCCGAGCGCGAAGCTCACGGGGCTGGGCATCCACTTCACCCTCGATCTCGCCGGAGGCGGGCTGCTGGGTCCCGATACGACGTACGTCGAGCGAGGCTCAGGTTATGACGTGGACTCTGCAAAGGCTGGAGCCTTCGCTTGTGCAGCAGCGCGCATGATCCCCGGGCTGAGGGGAGTGGAGCTTCAGCCCGATTTCAGCGGCATTCGTCCCAAGCTGCAGGGATCAGGCGAGTCGTGGCAGGATTTCGTGATCGCGCAGGACCTCCCTGGCCTGGTAAATCTGGTAGGCATCGAGAGTCCAGGGTTGACGGCCGCCCTGGCGATTGGTGAGGAGGTCGCGCGGATGGTGGGGCACGATGACTCTGGATGACTTTGGGTGACTTTGGGGCTTTGGGGCTTTGGGGCTTGACACCATTAAGTGCTGCTGCTACTTGCTTTTCACGGCGGATTTAGGGCGGATAGCTCAGTTGGGAGAGGTAGTTAAGTTGGTTATAACGCTGGCCTGTCACGCCGGAGGCCGCGGGTTCGAGTCCCGTCCGTCCCGCTTAATACCCTCAAGGTTTCGCACCTTGGGGGTATTTTTTTGTGCATCGAAGATGCTCAAGACGATGTCGGCCGCTTTGCCATTGTAGGAGCGTTCCTCCCCCAAGTTCCAAACTCATTCTGAGCGTCCTCTCGCTGCTCGCCGCGCCAACCCCTCAACCATTGCATCCAGCCCAAACTCGCGTCGCGAAGAGAACCAGCACACCGGGATGCCTGGTCAGAGACTCCCAAAAAGCGCGGGCCATGATCGCCTCAACTCAGTTCGGGCGCAGCGTCTGCGCGTGTCAGTGCGTGTCTTGCTGTGCGTTAGGGGCGGGCTTATTTCTGGCGGGGGAAGCGAGGCCCAGGCTGATCAACTCGACAGCACAGCCCAAGTGCTTGA
>JAFCZD010000452.1 GCA_019314525.1 Deltaproteobacteria bacterium | reverse complement strand
GGCGATGGTTACAGAGCGCCAGATCTCTTCGGGGTCATGTTCTACCCAGCCAGGCTGGGGATAGATCTGCGGAAACTCCTGGTTGACCTTGGCACGCACCTGGATGCTCTCGTCAAGCAACATCACAGTGGTACCTGTGGTGCCCTGATCGATGGAGAGCACGAGCTTCTCGCCGCTGGACATGAAGTCCTCCTCTATGAGTGATCTTGGATCTACCATAGTGGTTGAGCGTGCCTCAAGGCTGCCTCGTTCAGGGCAGTCTCTGGGCGCGCCAAGCTTGGATCTGCTCGTAGGACCAGCTGTTGAGCACATGCTTGCTCTCGAGCCAACCACGGCGCGCTGTGGTTACGCCCAGCTCGAGCGCGCCCAGCTGCTCGAGTGCATGGGCATCGCTGCTGATCACCACAGGCACTCCCACCTCGCGTGCACGCCGGCAGGTGTTGGCGTTGAGATCCAGTCGTGAGGGTGCAGCGTTGAGCTCCATCGCCACATGTGCACGGCTGGCGGCTTGCAGGACGGCTTCGAGGTCGATGGCGTAGGCGTCGCGCTCGCCGAGGAGCCGGCCTGTGGGGTGGCCCAGGCAATCCACCACCCCACTGTCCAAGGCCGCGATCACTCGTGCGGTCATCTCCTCGCTGCCCATGGAGAAGCCAGAGTGCACGCTGGCGATGACCCAATCCTGTTCACGGAGGACGTCAACGGGGAGATCGAGGCTGCCATCGGCGAGGATTTCAGCCTCGACGCCGGCCAGCACCTCGATTCCACCCACCTCCTCCTGGATGCGGCGCAGACGTTCCCTCTGAGCCACCAGCCCGGCGGCGTCGAGGCCTTGGGTCACAGGGAGGCCAAAGGAGTGATCGGTGATGGCCACATAGTCAAAACCAAGGGACTTCGCATGGCGCACCATGGTGACTGCGTCGGCTTTGCCGTCGCTGTCAGTGGTGTGGAGATGCATATCTCCTCGGAGATCGCCGGCCTCGAGCAAGCGTGGGAGCTTCTGTGCTTCAGCGGCCTCGATCTCGCCGCGGTTTTCGCGCAGCTCCGGTGGGATGAAGGGCAACCCCACCGCCGCGAAGATCTCTTCTTCGCTGGCGCCGCCAAGGCGCTCGTTGGTGCTCTCGCAGAAGACCCCGTATTCGCTGATACGTAGCCCCTTGCGCTTGGCGCGGTCACGGACGGCGATGTTGTGATGCTTAGAACCTGTGAAGTAGTGCAGCGCCGCCCCAAAGCTCGCCGGCTCCAACACGCGGAGGTCAACCTGCAGACCGGAGTCGAGGCGGACACTGCACTTCGTGTCGCCGCGCAGCATCACTTCTGCCACCGCAGGCAGGTTGACGAAGCAGTCCATGGCCTCTTGGCTCTCATCTGCGGCCACGAGCACGTCGAGGTCACCGATAGTCTCACGCCCCCGGCGGCAGCTGCCCGCCAGATCGACGCGCTCGGTGCCCGGCAGCGCGCGTAGGACCTCCACGATGGCGTGCCCTTGAGGTAACGCGACGCCAAGGGGGATGCGCCCGCTGCGGCGCCGGAAGGCCTCGATCTCGTCGAGGATTTTGGCCTGGGACTTCGCGCCCATACGTGGCAGCGCCGCCAGGTGGCCCGCGCGTGCGGCTGTCTCGAGAGCATCGAGGTCAGCGATGCCGAGCTCATCGTAGAAAAGTTTGACCTTCTTGGGCCCAAGCCCACCAATGCGCAGCATCTCGAAGAGCCCCTTGGGCAGGTCCTTTTCGAGTTGCACCAGGTCGTCGCAGGTGCCGCTCTCGACGATCTGCGACGCGCGCGCCACAGCACCCGCTCCGATGCCCGGGATATCGGAGAGCGTCTTCGCTTCCAGCATGGAGCTCACAGGTTCGGCAAGGTTTTCGATGGCCTGGGATGCCCTGCGAAAGGCGCGCACACGGAAGGCGTTATCACCACGGATCTCCATCAGATCGGCGACGCGTGCGAGAATTTCGGCCACCGTTTTGTTGTCGTGCTGGGCCATCTTTTTGGGGCTCCTATCACCGCGCAGAAGAAGGCTGGCGTGAACCCTCAGCCCACGACGCGGTTTCGACCACTTCTTTTTGCGCGATAGAGGTTGTCGTCGGCGACCTTGATGAAGGCGTTGGTATCCATCATCTGGCCTGTGGATGTGGCGACACCAACGCTGATGGTCACTCGGATCGTATTTCCCTCGAAGGTGACGGGGGTCTTGGCGCTCAGGTCGCGCAGCTGCTCCGCGAAGGCCATGGCCCCCTCGTGGTCCGTCTCAGGGAGCACCACGACGAACTCCTCACCCCCGTAGCGGGCGAGGAGCTCCTCACGGCGGATGCGGTTCGAGATGCGTCGTGAGAGTTCGCGTAGGACCTGGTCACCGGTGAGGTGGCCGTGGGTGTCGTTGACCTCCTTGAAGTGATCGAGGTCGAACATCGCTACTGAGAGGGGCCGATTGTAGCGCAGGGAGCGCGCCATCTCACGCTCGATGAATTCGAGCATGAAGCGCTTGTTGTGGGCGCCGGTGAGGGCATCGATGATGGTCATTCGATAGATGGCTTCGTGGTAGTCGGTCTCCACATTGCCGCCAATGAGGAACTTGAAGATGGTGTTGCCGACTTGCACCAGATCGCCATTGGCCAGCGCTTGGCGCTTGACGGCCTCTTCGTTGACATAGGTGCCATTGGTGCTGTCAAGGTCCTCCACCAGGATCGCGGCTCCCTGCCGACGGATCAGCGCGTGGCGGCGGGAGACAGAGTCGAAGTCGACCTGTATTTCGCAGTCGCTCCCGCGGCCGATATAGCTCTCACCCGCCTTGAGGGCGAAGCGCTGCCCCATGGTGGCGCTCGGAGGATAGATCATCACCAAGCAAGCCTCGCGGCTCATGACCTCGGGCCGCTTGACGTTGGTGATCTTCGTCTTCCACTCGTCCATCGTCGCTCGCAAAGCCCCCTATCACCTCAACGAGATGATGGGTCTCTATTTCTTTAGGCCTGCCGTGGAGTTTAGAGCGAAAGCGGCCAGGACGAAAGAGGCAAGCTGAAGAGAGGAAGCTAAAGAGAGGAGAGAGGAGGCTAAAGAGAGGAGGGAGGAGGTGTTATTGGACGCCGCAATGGAAGGGCGCGTTCTGCACTTCGTTATCATACCAATTGAAGAGCGCTGCTCGGCAGCGGGCTACCGCGACGGTGCCCTTGGCAGGTTCATCCGTGCGCATAACCTCGAAGCCAAAGGGGGAGACCTTGAGCTCTGCAGTGCAATCAGCCTCACGCGGCACGATGCGCCAGCAGGGGCAGCTGTCTCCACATTGCTCCTTGGCGACGCTTGGGTTGAAGAGCTCCAGCGGGCATTTGGCGACCTGTACCTCTTTTTCTTGGGCTGTGCCGCGTCCTGTGATCAGGCTCAGCTGACAGTCGGCCTTATCGAGGCAGCTGTCGCCACAGAGGCTCGAGGTGTCTTTGCCGCTCGCGTCGACGCACACACCCCGTGCTGCTTCACAGGTGGTGCCTTCGGGGCATGAGGGCATCTTGCAGGAACCCACGCCCGCTTTGCAGGCCACGCCGCCGTTGGGCACCAAGAGGGGGGAGGTGATGCACTGACCGCCAAGAGAGGCGACGATTTTTTCGCCAAGGGCTTTGAGGGCTGGGCCGAAGTCGTCGGTGCAGATGGTGTGAATCTCCCCCTCGAAGGACTCGATGACCTTCCCGATGCGCAGGGCTGGGACGGCGAAGCCAGTGGCGGTCCGGCAGCTGGGCATGAGGGTTGGGTTGGGGCCATCTCTGCCTACCTGCACTGGCTCTTTGGGGCCTGCGATGGCTGCCATGATTACCCGGTCTTTGCTGCCTTTGATGTCCTCGAAGAAGGCGATGTATTTATTGACATCGTGCAGGTAGTCGTAGGCAGGGACACAGTTTGCCCGGGGGCCAGGGGTGTTACGATCGTTGATATCGCACTGGATCCCGAACTCGAAGCAACGGAAAGAGGTGAGGGGACCGAGAGGATCAGAGAGCCCTTGTTGAGTGGGATCGAAGAGCTGGGGGTTGGCCGCGGAGCAGTCATCTTCATCGGTGATGAAGACCACCGCCAAGAAGGCTTCGTCGCGCAGGAAGCCAGGGTTGGCGTTGTTGGTCTTGTCCAACGCCAGCCGGGCGGATTCCAGCTGCATCTCAAAGCCACAGCCCTCGATGCCGAGAGCGGCGATACACTTGAAGGAGTCCTTCACGCACTCGATGGGGTCAGCTTTGGTGCAGCCGCTGATATTGTGCACACCCTCGGAGTAGCTAATCCAGGCATCCGTTGGCGCTGCGCAGCCAGGCAGCTGTGCCTTGCTCTGCAGCACACCACGATCGCCGCCGGCGGTTTCGCAGCTGGGGATTGCTGAGCCATAGTTGCCCGCGCCGAGATCTGTGGTGACGACGCCGATGTGCACGTTGGGGATCTTGCCGTCGAGCTTTTCGCTCTTCAGCGCCTCGATCAAGGTGCCGAAGTTATCGAGAAGGTTCTGCTGTTCCTGCGCCATGGAGCCCGAGTTGTCGATGACGAAGAGGATGTCGACGTCTTTTTCGATACTCTGCGGATAGAACTTGTTGCTCAACTTCTCATCGCGGGGTGGTGGGTCCTCGAAAGAGCGGGACTCGCAACCAATGGCAAAAGCCAAAAGACAGCTGGCGGTGAGCAACGCAGTGGTTTTCATGATTCCTCCCTCGAGAATCGCGACTGCCTCAATAAATAGTGGGGCAGCGTCGCAGGCCTCAGTTTCAAGCGGCTCGCATTATAGGGGCGACTCTGATCATTTCGCAACACGGGGGTCGCACCTGGCAGAGACAAAAGCAAATCGCGTACCGCAGTGCAACGGCGAAATCCCTAAGAAAGTGACGGGCGGGTGGCGATATTGTTGGCAGAGGTGCCAACAGTGTTGCCAATAGTGTTGGTAGGTTTGCGGGAAGGCTGCCATCCAAGCTGGTGTGAAAAATTTAGTGAGGCAACGGAGAGTATTTGTTAGC
>JAFCZD010001028.1:1500-2067 GCA_019314525.1 Deltaproteobacteria bacterium | reverse complement strand
TGGAGCGTTACGAGCAGGATAGCCTCGGTATATCCGAGGTGCCTCGATGATATCGGGAATGCCGAGGTTCTTTAGCTTTCGCTTGCCTTTTTCAAAGAAAAGAATCAACTCGTATCGAGCACGGTAATGATAGCCCATGCCGATTTTCTTCTTGTCCCACACTAGCGGTGCCCCATATCGGCTATGACGAGTGGGCTCGTCTTAGTTCCGTGAGCACATTCTGCGATGAAAGCCTCAGGCTCGTTGGCCACCTCTGTGACGCTCGACGAGATTGCTGCGATTCCGTGCCTTCCGCGGCCCAAGCTCACGCCAATGGGTCCATAGTCCGCGATGCGATGTCGTATTCGCCATGCTGGGTCGTGATGATGTTCTCGCGGTATCCCTTTTTCCAAGGCTTTCCGCCTGGGACACTGTCTGTGCAACCTGGAACATAGGTGCACAGATGTCGAGGCCGCCGGCTAGGACATGCGGTACGGCGAACCTGACCTTAACCAAGTTTCGCAGCTGCCTGCGCGTGGAAAAGACGAAGGAGCAGGCGGGGAATATGGTCGTACTGGCACCGGCCTT
>JAFCZD010001028.1:0-1463 GCA_019314525.1 Deltaproteobacteria bacterium | reverse complement strand
CTTCGCAGCTGCGAGGGACAGCGCCTCTAAGCGCAGGAGATAGTCATCGTGTTGCGCGTGGCATTTCTGGATAACCTCCTTGCGATGTTCGCGCCACGGATCCCCCCGCTTTGGCGCGATAGTTTGACGAGCGGCCTTCCAGTTCCATGATAATGCGTACGATCTTCATACTGTGACCATTCTTCTATCCACATTGGGTTGACGAAACAGCACCACCGTAACCACTCGCCGCCCATACGCGACGAAACACCTGCCTGGCAGAGGTCAGCGACCTCGCAGGCCACCCAATCGTCGAAGAGCGTGGACGAATGTTGGTGAGTAGGCGTAGGGGAAACTCGCAACCCTGGACGAGTTTCTCGACAACATAAGCACCTTCTCTTGAAATGAGGTGGGCCCGATTTCTTGGACGAGGGCGGCAGTCACGCTGGCATCAAGAGCCACGTGCAACCCGCGCTGGCGCCCGGAAGACTTCTTTGCGATGCCAAGCCAGGTAGGCGGTATTGATGGGTGGGTCACCATGCATCGGCCCGAGGAGCGGCTGCCCACAGTAGCGCAGAAGAAGGTCGTCCACTCCAGGCCCGTTGACATCCTTGGAGACCAAGACGTGGTGTGCGTCGTCAATGCTGAGGGCGCCGCGATCGAGCATCCGGTGGTGGAAGACGCAGAGCGCCAGGCCGTTCTCCACGCTATCGGGCCCATTTTCGCAATGCCATTTCACGTGAGCGGCCTCCAGCGCAAGGTCATGCTGCCCTAGCCGAGCGGCGAAACCACAGACAGCGCAACGATGCTCGTAGGCTTGAAGAACTTCGTTGCGAAACTTGGGATCGCGCGGCCGGCGTGTGCTCTCTTGGATCCATTGGAAACCAACGGCGTCGAGAATGTCGTTGTGGTAGGAGTTGGGGAAGTGCGCCTCGAGGATCTCCTGCGCCAGTTCATCGACAAGGGCGGGCTCGCCCTGCAAGAGATCATGCGCTTGCTTGCAAAAGCCACCTTGGGTTGCGCGCTCAATGAGCAGTTTGGACGACGGGTTGCGCCGCTTTGTCACCTGCGGCAGCAGAGCCTGAATTTGCTCTTTGTCTGTGACCTCCCAAAACCCACTGCTACAAAGATGCCAAAAGGGCATCTCCGGGTGCGCACTCTTGCGCTTGGGCCCAAAGTCGCGGAGCAGATCACGAAGGGGCGCATCGATATCAGCGTAGGAGAGCAAGCGCTCGTCGCCGCGGCGCACATGTGCGAGAGCAAGGAGCAAGAGCAGCGGTTTGTGTGGAGCACGCTCGTCGCCCCGTCGCCAGACTTTGAGTGAGCGCAATAGCTCGCGTAGTTGATCAGCGTTCATGGGTGACGATTGTCGCATGAGGCTGTGGGTGTGGTCACCTGAAGAGCGCCCCGCAGCGTGCATTCGGCGCCCCATGCTGCGCCATCCGCCGCCTCGTCATCGAGCTTCGAGGCCCACTTGTCGTAGC
>JAFCZD010000087.1 GCA_019314525.1 Deltaproteobacteria bacterium | reverse complement strand
TACCGTTGTTACTCCTTGGTTGTTTGCCACCGGCAAACGCCCTCGTCGTGCCTAGCCAATGATTCCGGCCGTCTTCGCCCTCCTCGGTCCGACTAGCTGATCGCCGCTCTAGTGGGCCCAATGGCAACTGTGCGACAGCCGCGTGCGGGGATGGCTTTGTCTACCTTGGTGTTGAAGAGTGTGACGATGCAAACTGGGCGCGTGGGGATGGTTGCGATTTGTGTGTCATTGAAAAGTAGTACATCGCTTTGGCCAGGTCGGAGTTGTTGGTCTGCGGTCGTCGACCAGAACCCCTTCACCAAAAAACGCGCACCTCGTCCACGCGGACCCTCGACCCTGCGGACCATTCTCCACCCAGCGAAAACTCGCTAAGGTTCTGGCTGAGGGTCTCGTGCCTGAGGCTGGAAAAGGTGCGCAAGGGCATTTGCAGCACGCGATAGCTGTCATCTGCGCGCATACTCCACTTTTGGGAGTAGTGAAGGTCACTCGAGCTGCTCGGCTGAAACCATAGACGGAACTCGTTCCAGTAGGAGGGTGCGCCTCCATCATTCGCCACCGCTACTTCTATATAGGCGTTGTCGAAGCTCTCCGCGTCGATGGCCGCGAGGTCGATTTGGATGCCAGCGAAGCGCAGGTTCAGGGCAAGCTAACACGAAAGAGCGGGGTTGCGCGGGCTGGCGGAACTTGAGACTTTGCACACTCAAGAACTTCAAAGGGGAGGTGAGCTGTGGCGACCACAGAAGGAACCTGGTGCTCAGATCGCTGGCATGCTCGCTGAGAAGGTCGCGCCAAAACTGCAGGCCGCTGGCGTTGAACTTGGCGACCTGGTGATCG
Organism: Deltaproteobacteria bacterium; assembly: GCA_019314525.1. Taxonomy (GTDB): domain Bacteria; phylum Myxococcota_A; class Polyangia; genus JAFCZD01. The sequence goes on along the minus strand of JAFCZD010000087.1, from coordinate 33,223 downwards.
AAGGGGAGATTTACAATAACCCAAGCTTCTTCGAAGGCTTTTCCAAGAAGGCTGGACCGGTGTTGATCGGCGTTGGGCTCTTGTCCATCCTGCTTTCTTTGGTGGGCTTGAACCTGCGCATTCTGGTTTGGATCGACGCTTGGGGCGCTGGCGTGGGCTGGGCGCTGCGAGGAGGCGTGGTGGCCCTGGGAGTTGCCTTCGTGCTCCTCAACAGAACGATCAAACGCGAGTAGCGCCCGCTGTCACGAGCGGCGGGCTCAATTCCACAGAGCCACCGGGCCCACCAAGAGCGCAAGCTCATCGGCGACGCCGGGCGCACCTATGAGGTGCCGACCCGTCAACTCCAAACGCAGAGCAAGCATGGATCCCAGGCGGATCTTCACCCCACCGCCGCCAAAGACCGCGAGGCGGGAGCGGTGGCCGCCGCCCACCTGTTCGAAGCGCAGCCCGGCACCCACCCGGGCAAAACCCAGCAACCGGCACCAGCGGAGGTGCAGCGCGTAGCTGCCATCGAGGTCGAGTGCTGTCGCCGAGAGAAGATGGCTGACGCCCCCTCGCAGCTCAAGGGCGTGGCGCGTGAAGAAGAAGCGGGAGATGCCTGCCTCCGCACGCACGTTCGTCATACCGCCTGCGCTGATCAGGCTAAACTGGCTGCCCGCTTCCCACCGGGGCCAACTCTCTTGCGCTTGAGCCATGTCGCTTCCCGTAAGCGTCAGGGCGATGACCAGGCATTGGAGAGCGTGTCGAAGCATGTGGAGGTCGCCCCGTGAGTCCCTCCATCTGTGCCTTCCCAAAGGTTCCAAAAGAAGAGTCCTGCCTTTCCGCGTAGGGCTGCGAGAGCGGCCCCATAAACACGTTTTTGCGCTTCTGGGTCGGCGCAGGGGGCGCCAACCTCGGTCATAATGAGCGGTTTCTCGCGTATGGCGTCGAGGCGCCGCAAACGGGCGAGGTGCTGCTCCCAGCCCCAAACCAAGTCAAAGATTGTGTCGCTCTCGCGAGGAGCGAGGGGATAGTAGCCGTCGATGCCCACCCAATCGAGGGCATCCCAAAAAGAGATGCACTCGGCGTGGTCCCAGTTTGCGGCGTAGGTGAGCGCGCCATTGAAGCGTTGGCGTACGTCTTTGATCAGCGTGCGCCAGAGGCCCTGGTTGGGCGCGATGTCACACAGCTCCGTGCCCACAACCAGAGACTGCACGCCCAAGGCCTGGCCGCGAGTGGCCAACTCCAAGATGAAGGCGCGGTAGGCTTGCCACCAACTCGAAAGATCCAGAGGGACGATGGTGGTGCGCGACTGCCCGTCAAGGCGATCGATATGTGGTTTGAAGAGCACCTTCAGACCACGGTCGTGGGCCCAGCGCGTGGCCTGCTCGAGTTCTTCGAAGGTGGGCGATTTGGCGGGATTGCTGCTGGGGACCCCGTGTTGCCCGTCGGGCACATACCAGGTGATCACCAACGCCACGTCGCGGGCGCCGAGGGCAGCGGCGCGCTCGATGGAGCGCTTGGCGTCGTCGCTCTCGAGGCAGCCCCGCTGCCAGCAAGCGATATTGAAACCGCGTGGTGTTGCGTCGCCGGCCCATGTGCGAATTTCTACCTCCTGAAAGCAGCCGCAGAGCAGGAGTGTCGCATAGAGGGTGAGGCGCATCTTGGTTCGTAGGGTGCCCGCATCTTGGGGATCTGGCAAGGTGGTGGAGCCAAGCTCCTAGAAGCGTATGGCGGCGCCGGTGAACAGGAGGAGACCATGGGAAAACGAAAGAAAGGCAAGGTCGTTGTGGACGTGAGCGGCACACCGTCGAGCGTGGGTGCTCTAGGCTCGAGCCTCGCGCACGCTCTGAAGGCGAAGGGCTTTTCAACCTCGGCGCAACCAGCGCCAAAAAAGCCTTTGGCAGCCGATACACCTCAGCGGCTCGTGGAGGCCCTGCTGCGTGCATGCCCCAAGCTCCAGGTTCATCACGAGCGCAAGGGGCGCGGGGGAAAGACCGTGACGATGGTTGGGAGTTTTACGCCCCTGTCCGAGGAAGAGCGCGCACGAATCGCCACGGAGATGGGCAAGGCGCTCGGGTGCGGTGTCTTCGTGGAGGGGGAGCAGATCGTGCTCCAGGGCAATCAGGTGGCGCGTGTGAGGGCGTGGCTGAATTAGTTCAGACCCCGAAAGACCTCTGAATCAAAGCCCTTGGATCCAGCGCCTGTGCCTCGTCTGATGTCCCATGACACCCTACACGCAGCGAAAAGCGGGTGCCGTTATCCCAGGGCCACCACAGGCCGAAAAGCACTGGGTCGCCATCGCCGAGTGAGAACATCCTTTGCCCCGAACGCATGCCACCCAGCTTGGCGCTTAACGTCGCGATATGTTCCGGAGCTTGGCGGATGCTCGCGCTATCGTAACTCGATGTGAAGAGTTCATCGAGCAAGGCGAGCATCTCTTTATGCTCGGGGTCTTGGGTGGCCACCAGCGCAGTGGAAAAGCGCCCGTCCCAGTCCCAGCTGGAGGCGCCAGCGCGCTCTTTGAGTGCGCAGCAGACCTTCTCGAACTGTTGTATGAGCCGTGAAATGTCGGTTTGGCTTGGCATATCGTCCTTAACCTTTAAGGTTGGCAAGGGCCACGTTGATGGTAACGTTTTCCTGGGCAGCTGCCCGATGCGCGAAACGTCACGCCATCACAACCACAGTAGCTGCGCAGGTCGCTGGTGCAGAGGCGTTTGTTGTCCGTGCAGCGACCTCGCCCAGGCGCACAGCCTTCACCTTCGCATCTTCCGCTTTCACACTCATCAGCTGTGGAGCAGCGGGACCCCACTGCGGCCTTTCTCGTCGTTGGAGGAGGGGCCTCTTTGAGCGTTACGTGTGGGGCAGGGGTGGTGCCTGCTCCTGGGCAGGCCAGGAGGAAAAGGGCACAGGCGATCAGGGCGCTGGATTTCATCTGTCTCTTCTCCTGGATGCTCAATAGCCGTTGCAACGAAGGTCCCATCCATAGCTGTTGCGCAGTTCGTCGACCTGGGCTTGGGCCGCGATGCCAGGCGTCGCGTTGCTGCCGCCGCTGAGGTAGAGGTGCTTCGAGGTCAGAATGTGACTATCACGGGCTTGGTGCACGTCATCGATGACGGCATCGACGGCCGCCTGGCTCAGTCGATTCCCCCCGAGGTTGATGGTGTCGATATCTGTCATACCGCGCAAAACACCAACACCATAGCCTGTGAGTCTGTTGGAACCGAGGTTCAGTTCGCGGAGGTTTGTCAAAGTCACAAACTCGGCGGGGACATCCCCTGAGAGTTGGTTGTCGTTGAGGCCCAAGACGACCAAGTCAGAGAGTTGCCCCAACTCGGGAGGGAGGGTGCCCGTGAGGCGGTTTCTGTAGAACACCAAGACTTCTAGGCTGGTCAGTTCGCCCAACGTTGATGGGATGTCCCCAGTGAGATTATTGTCCAACAAAGCGAGCGTCTTGAGTCGCGAGAGTTGCCCAAGTTCCAGTGGAATAGTGCCCGTAAGGAATTGACCTCCGAGGGAAAGAACCTCCAGGTTGGAAAGGTGTCCCAACTCAGGAGGGATCTCCCCGACCAGTTCAGCGCCAGGCTCAGCCGTCATGGCGGTGATCCCGAGGGGACCGTCGCGAGAGACCATCAGCACAGTCTTTTGCCCCGACTCGCGCAAATATTGATGCTCTGGGGCGTTGCTATCGATGACCGTGCCATCCCCGAGGTCCCATCGGAGCACATCGCCACTCTTGATGATCGTAAAGCCAAAGGTTCTGAGGGCCTCACTTGCGGTGGAGAACGTTACCAGGGTCTGCCAGGTTGTGATGCCGTCCGGTACAGGGCTTGGTGCGTCGGTGAGGGTGTCGGCGGTGGCGTCTTGCTGTGTGCCAGGGACGTCGGCCAGAGCGTCGGCGGTAGCGTCTTGCCACGGGCCGTCGGAGGTGCCTTCATCAGCGGTGCTGTCGATGACCGTGGGTGGCGCATCCATGTGACTTCCATCCCCACGCTCGACGTCTCCTGCTGACATGTCGCGGGAAGGATCGTCGCTAGACGAAAGAAGACGTACACAACCCCACGGCGAAGACAGGGCCAAGACCGTGGTCAAAGCCAGTATGCGCCGCAGAGGGGATAGTCTAAAGCGAAGCATTCAATAGGGGCATGAAGGGCAGCCCGCCATGGCGACTAAAGTTGAGCAAGCCGATCTGCACGCCCCGCAAGGTGCGGGCGTAGTTGAAGAGCCCGATCTGCAACCCGCGGGCTGTGCGCGCGAAGTTCGCCACGCCGACTTGGATGCCAAAGAGCTCATCCTCAACGTAGTTCATGGCACCGGCTTGAAGCAGACCTGCGTAGTCTTTGACGTAGTTGACGGCGCCCAGTTGCAGCAGCGCGCGGCTGTGGCCTTGCCCGTAATTGAGCAGCCCCGCCTCCAAGACGGCCCACGTGCGCGTGCAGGAAAAGTTCGCGACGCCCAGGCGCACGATGACACGCAGTGAGCGGCGACACTGCCGGTTGAGAGCCCCCACTTGGAGTAGGAGCATCGATTTTGCGTTCACCACATTGGCGACGCCGAGCTGGGCCAAGCCAAGAAAGCGGCCTTTGGCTTCGTTGAGGAATCCTAGCTGGATGCCGCCGGCGAAGGAGCGGCGGCTGACGTTGCGACCGCCCGCCTGGAGCAGCACGAAGACCTCGCGCCCGCGATTGATGGGGGCCACCTGTGCCGCGGCGAGGATCCCCTTGGCCTCATTGAGCGCCAGCGAGAGCTGCACCACACCAAAGAAATCGTTCACCTCGTTGGAGTGGAAGGCAAATTGACCGATGCCGAGGAAATCTCGTGCGGTGTTGCGCCAAGAGAGCTGGAGGAGCAGGCGGTCATTTCCATCGTGGGGTCGGAAGCGCGCTTCGGCCTCGGAGGCGCTGAGGAGCGCCAGCAGAGCGGCAGCGAGGCAGAGGACCTTGGTCGGTAAACGGTTCATAGGAGGATCATTGCCCTGTTGGGTGGGGGACTTTCAACCGCTTTAACATAAAAGTGTGCAGACCCGCCGGATCGTCGGTGATGATGCCGTCGACGCCGAGCTGGAGCATGCGCGCCCAATCAGCGCTTTTGTTGACGGTCCAAGGCATGACCGCGACCTTGTGGGCGTGGAGACGCTGGACGTCAGAGCGCAGGAGCCACTGGTGATGAGGGGAAATGATCGACACCCCGTGGGCTTTGGCCAGGGTCAGGTAGTCGACATGGTTTTCAGCGGTGAGCAGCGCCAGGCGCAGGCGAGGCGCCAAGTCGTGGGCGGCTCGTAGCGTGCGAGCATCAAAGGACTGAAGCACCGCGCGTGTCACGAGCCCATGTTTTCGCAGAGCTTTCACGACGAGGGTCGCGAAGTGGGCTGGGGTGGGCGAGAGGTCGCTCAAGCTGGGCACGCTCTTGGTCTCAATGTTGTAGCGGATGGGCTGGCCTCGTCTGCTGCGCCGCGCCTTTGTGGCATGCAGCACTTGGTTGAGGGTTGGAATCCCACTCCTCGGAAGGCGTTTCTGATGCGGGAAGCGTGGATGCCCCTTGCGGCCACAATCCAGCCGCTGGAGTGTCGCCAGCGTCAACTTACGCACGGCCATGGCGCGTGTCAGCGGTTTTCCATTGGCCCAAACGCAGCGCTTCACATCAACGTGGGCATCATGGATCACTACCAGGACGTCGTCGCGAGTAACCTGTAGGTCCATCTCGAGCACGTCGGCGCCGGCGCCGATGGCATAGCTGAAGCCCGCGAGGGTATTCTCTGGCAGTCGCGCCCGGGCGCCTCGGTGGCCATGGATTTCGGGGCGAGCTTGCGCATGTGACCCAAGGAGCGGCGCGCTTAGGGCGGCGCTCAGGATGAGGACGAGGCACCAAGAGCAGGACCATCTCATACATTTCGTCTATCACGGTCCTCGCGTCAGCGGAAGGAGATGCGCTCTTATGGACGGCGGTGTAGTCTCCCAGCCCTAGTGCTGAGGAGGCGCGGACAATGGGCTCCGAAAAAGAAAAACCGAAGCGAAGCACGAGGAATAGGAAGCCTTCACGCAGACGGCGCTCCAAGCGCGTCAAGGACGACGATCTCGACGTGGTGCTGCTTTGTAACCCGATGGCCGGTGGGCGCTGGAAAGAGCTCGCGGGGATTCTCGACTCGGAGGAGGCCCGGAGCGTACGTCGTATCGTGACGGACTCCCTGGAGGACGTGGCGCCAGCGCTGGCGACCCTCAGCCAGAAGACCGCCTTGCTCTGTATCTATGGGGGGGATGGCACGATTCAACGCGTGCTCGACCGCCTCTATGAAGATCCTCATGCGGAGCACCCCCAGTTGGCGTTCATTGGTGGCGGCACCATGAACGTGATCACGCGCTGGAGCGGTCTGCGCGACACGCCTGAGGGGAACTTTCGTAGCATCGTGCGCGCTTTTCGCACGGGGCAGCTCTTGATGAAGGAGGTCCCGCTGCTGCATGTGCGTCAGGGTGACACCGTTCACCATGGCTTCACCTTCGGCGTGGGTCCAGCGATTCGGGTGCTTAATATGTACGAGAAGGGCCGTAAAGGGCGGCTCAATGGCGCGATCCTCGCGGTCCAGGCGGCTTTGGCGACCATAGGGCGTTTCCCGACCAAGGTCCGAGCGCTCCTCGAACCCATGGAGGCAGAGGTGATTATGGACGGCGAGAAGCTGCCCTACGGGCGCTTCTCGGCTATTTTCTGCAATTCGACTGGGAGGCTCCATATCGCAGTGGAGCCCTTCATTGGCAGCAGGGGGCGAGATAACTTCTACTGCGCTGCCTATGCCGTCAGCCTGCGAGAGATGGCCTTGATGCTGCCGTTTTTGGCGCGCGGATGGTTACCCCTCGATCCCAAGGCGCTCTTGAAGCCCGTGTCAACATGGAAGCAGATCGCCTTTTCCTATCTGGGCAAGAGCACGCTCCCGGCGGATCCACGCTACGTCAATACCACCGCCCAGAGCTTCGAGGTGCACTGCCGAGAGGATGTCTACACGGTGGACGGTGAGATTTTTCCGTCAAATGGAGAACCCCTCTGCGTGACCGTGGGTCCGACCGTGCGTCTGGCAGTGAGCCCTACGGTGGACCTGGGCCCCACCATGCGCATCGCCGCCGAGATCAGCCCCCTGCGTTGATGGTCTATCTGCAGCGGCAAGGGCTTTGCCCGCTGCAGACTCTATTCCCGCAACTTGCTGGCGATGACGGCCGCGGCACCCACCCCAGCGCTGTTGGCGTAAATGTCGAGATAGTTCTCGCTGAAGAAGTCCCGTTGGGCTGCCTTGGAGAGGCGTCGGGTGCGGGCGAGGTCGCCTTCGTTTGGTATCCAGCGCACGCGGATGACGCGGCCTTCGCGGCGCATGCGCAGCTCACAGCCGAAGCGCTCGAGTTGGATGCGAATCCTTGGCATTACCTCTAGGTCTTCGCCTTCCTTGGCTCGATACTCGTAATCATCCCAGCTGTTGGGACCGGTGCGCGTAAAATAGCCGATGTGTTGCGCGGAGAAACCACGGACGGTGATAGCGTTGGGATCAAGCACATCTCTCGCGTCGACGCTGGCGCCCATGGTGGCCTCCTTCCTGCATCCTAGACGTTCCCGTGGTGAGTCGCGAACCAAAAGAAACCGTCATCCAGCAGGGGGCTGGTGCGTTGGGCGGGGGGCGGTTAAAGTCGCCGCTCATGAATCAGCCAAGAAACGAGAGTCAGCGGCCAACGCCGTCGCTCACGCTGGCGCTGCTTCCGGTGGGGGTCTTGGTGGGGACCCTCTACCTGACGGTGGTGTATCTGCGCGCATTTCAGCTGACGACCCACGTCGCGCTGGTCATCGGGACGCTCGTCGCAGGGGCGGTCGCCTTGCGCCTCGGTCAGAAGTGGGAGGAGATCGAGACCTCGATGATCGAGGGCATCACGCTCTCGCTGCGCGCGCTCTTGATCCTGCTTTCCATTGGCATGCTTATCGGGACATGGATCCAGGGCGGAATCGTTCCCGCGATGATCTACTATGGCCTGACCCTGATCTCACCAGGGCTCTTCCTCGCCGCGAGCGCGTTGATTTGCGCCTTGGTCTCCGTGGCGACGGGATCCTCATGGTCCACCGCAGCCACCGTGGGCATCGCGCTGATTGGCATCGGCGAGGGCATGGGCATTGATCGCGCGCAGGTCGCAGGGGCGGTCATCTCCGGGGCGTATTTTGGTGATAAGATGTCGCCCCTCTCCGATACGACCAACCTCGCTCCTGCTATGGCGGGCGCGAAGCTCTTCGACCACATTCGACACATGGTCTACACAACGGGCCCGAGCATGCTCATCGCGCTGGTGGCCTATGGCTTCATGGGGCGCTCCCACAGCGGCTCGGTCGATACGTCTCAAGTGGATGCCATCCGCGAGGCCATCAGTGGCAGCTACACCATCAGCCCCTGGTTGCTGCTGCCTCCTTTGGGCGTCATCGCGTTGGTGGTGCTGCGGCTCCCCGCCCTCCCTGCGGTGGTGGGAGGCTGGCTACTGGGTGCCCTCGTGGCGTTTTACACACAGGCACGGCCCTTGGGTGCGGTCTTGAAGGCGTCCTATTCGGGTGTCAAATCGAAGACAGGCCATGCCTTGGTGGACGATCTCCTCTCTCGCGGCGGGCTCTCCTCGATGTTCTCCACCATGGCGCTGATCCTCGTCGCGCTGACCTTTGGTGGCGTGATGGAGGGCGCAGGCATGCTGGACACCCTCGCGCGTGCGGTGCTCGGGCTGGCTCATGGTGACGGAGGGTTGGTCTTGGCCACAGTCGCCAGCAGCATCGGCATGAATATCTTGGCGTCAGATCAGTACCTCGCGGTGGTCGTCCCTGGGCGGATGTACTGTCACGCCTACGCGGAACGAGGGCTGGCGCCGAAGAACCTCTCCCGTGCTCTCGAAGATGGGGGGACGTTGACCTCCGCGTTGATCCCTTGGAATACCTGCGGGGCCTTCATGATCGCGACCTTGGGTGTGCAGCCGTGGAGCTATGTGCCCTACGCCTTATTGAACTTGATCAACCCCCTGATCTCCATCGTGTACGGCTACACAGGCATCACCCTCACGCGACTAGATGAAGAAGAGAAGCATGATGGCGCGGCAACGGAAAGAGAAGAGAAGGACGCATAGCTTGGAAGCTCAACGCGCGCCAAAATCAAGCGCCGAATCTCTTGCGCTCAAGGGAGAGAGGAAGGGCAAGGGCTCTGCTGAGTTCAAGCCTGGAGGCGGGAGCAAGGGCAAGCTCACGCGCCGGGAACACCTGCGGGCTGCCCTCAAGACGAAGGTTGGCTTCTCCACAGAGAGTAACTTCTACGCGGGCTTCACCGATGATGTGAGCGAGGGAGGGCTCTTTGTGGCGACGCATCAACTCCTGCCTCTCGGTACGGTGGTGGCGTTGGAGTTTTCGTGCGTCGAGGCTGGCTCCGATCTGATGTCTGTGAGCGGTCGTGTGCGCTGGGTACGTGACGAGCAGAAGGATGGACAGGCTGCGCCAGGCATGGGTGTGCAGTTCATCGACCTCAGCGATGAAGACCGCGGCCACATCGAGACCTTCGTGAAGAGACGCGACCCGATTTTCTATGAACCAGCCATCGAAGCCCCCACGTCTGAGGGGGAGGGGAATGGCAACCTAGAGCACCTACAAGGCCCGCGCTGGAAGGCCGGGGTGGTCTTTGGCCTGGCGATCTTGATCATCGTCATCGCCTTGGTGACCCTCTTCGCCGCCTCCGGCGACTAGCGCTACTGCAACTACCATGGGGAGTTAGAGCACCATGCTGACCACGAAGAGATATGATTATGTGCCCTTCGACGCCATCTCGATTCACCCCAATGTGAACAACCACCGGCGGCTCGATGAGCGGAAGGTTCAACATTATCGCCAGGACATCCTCAGCAACGGGCTGCTCGAACCGCTGATCGTCTGGGAGAAGCGTCCACAGGAGTTCTTCTTGGTGGGCGGGTTTCATCGGCTTGGCGCGATCAAGGCGATCCGTGAGCAGAACTCGGGCTATTTCGATCGCGTGGATGTTCGAGTGGTCAGCGGCGACCTCGAGGAAATTCGTGCGCTCAACCTCAAGCTCAACGCTGACAGGCTCGATACGAAAATTACCGACTATTTCGAGACGGTGATCTTCCTCAACAACGCCAACTGGGAGCGTGAGCGTATCGCAGGTTTCCTCGACCGCAGCGAGGGCTGGATCGGCGAGATTATTCGTTACGCACCACAGATGAACGGTCGCTTGAAGGGCATGCTCGAAGGCGGCGAGGTTGCTCGATGGGGAGCTGGCAGCCCTGGGAGGTAAGGGGAAAGCCGTGGCCAAAAAGCCCCTAACCTTTCGCAAGGCTCGCCAGAGGTTGGGGCAGGTCGCCAAGGAAAACCCTCGCGCCACCTACCGCGTGCGCTCAGATGATCTGATGTCTTTGTTGCTGGTCCTCGAGGGCAAGGAATTTGAGGATCAGCACCTCGAGTGTGTGCGTTCTTGTTTCCCCGGCTTGCTCGACGGATAGATGTAAGGGAGGAAATGCATGTCGACTCGGGCTTCGAATATCGTTGCTGGGCGCGCAGATTTAGAGACGTGGGAGGCAGCGCAGCCACAAGACCTTCTGGCGATGGATCCCAACATCGATAACGTGTTGCGCATGCATTTTGGTGCAGCTTATGAAGGCGCGCGAGAGCAGATCGCGGCGGCGGCGCGTCTCGCTGGGGATCGGGAGATGCACGCTCTCGTACAGCTCAGCAACCGCGACGAGAACCTACCGCGACTGCAGCGTTACGACAGCATTGGGCGTCGCACTGAAAAGATAGTATTTCATCCGAGCTACCACGAGGTGGGTCGGCGTTGCTGGAAGACGGGCGTCTTATCGAGCCTTGCTAGCCGCCCGAATGATCTGCTCAGCGGCGCTTTGGTCTACTTCCTCGATCACCATGGCGAGGGTGGCCACGCTTGCCCCATCGCGTGCGCGGCGGGCCTGATTAAGTTGCTTCAGCAGCTTGGCACCGAGGAGCAACAGGAGCGGCTCCTTCCCGCGCTGCTCAACCCCGATTATGAGCAGCGCTTGCACGCGGCTCAATTTGTCACCGAGGTCCAAGGAGGATCTGACGTTGGCGCCAATGCCTGTGTGGCGACGCCCGCGGTGGATGAGGCGGGCAGCTACCGCATCAGCGGAGAGAAGTGGTTCTGCTCTGTGGTCGATGCCGGAATATTCGTTGTCAGCGCGCGTTTGGAGGGAGCACCTGTGGGTACCAAGGGGCTTGGGCTCTTCCTCGTGCCGCGCCAGGTGGGAGACAGTCCGAACTCCTTCACCATACGGCGGCTCAAAGAGAAGCTCGGCACCCAGTCCATGGCGTCCGCTGAGGTTGACTTCGACGGAGCGTGGGCAGAGCCCATCGGTCCTTTGGACAAAGGATTCAAGAACCTCGCGAGCATCGTGCTCGATACGTCACGGGTGCATAACGCCCTCGCGTCCTGTGGCATGATGCGGCGTGCCACCCTCGAGGCGCACACGTTCGCCCGTCACCGTCGTGCCTTTGGCGGCCCGATCATCGAACAACCCATGGTTCAAGAGACCCTCGCACGTATGCGCGTGATCGCCAGCGCTGCTGTAGCAAGCACGTTTCGGCTGCTGGCGCTTTCAGATCGTCTCGAGTCGGAGCCCGACGGCAACCTGGCCCGGGCCCGCCGCGTCTCGGTGAACATCAACAAATACTGGACGTCGGTCTGGGCAACGCGGGTTGTGAGAGATGGCATTGAAGTCTTGGGCGGCAACGGCACCATCGAAGACTTCTCTGTGCTCCCACGGCTCTACCGCGATGCGATGGTGATGGAGAGCTGGGAGGGCACGCACAATGCCCTCTGCGCGCAGGTCCTGCGCGACTTCGCCACGCGGGGGCTGCACCGGCCGTGGTGTGCGGAGATCAAGCGCACGCTCAACGCTATCGAGTGTGAGGGATCGAGCGAACCACGCGAATACGCCGAAGGGCTGCACCAGCGCGTTAAACGCAGGATCGGACAGCTACTGGCGAGCGACGAAGAGACCGCGCGCTTGCACATCCGCCGCGTGGTTGACGAGATGTGCCACCTTCAAGTCTATGTCGCCATGCTCGTGGAGCTTGCCTGGGAGCGCAAGAACGGCGTAGAGAGCGACAAAGACGCGATCCTCGAACTCTATCGGTACTTCTTCATCGAAGGTGTCGTGCCCTTCGATGACAGCAACCTGCCGCGTCTGGTGCGCGAAGTGAGCGGTCGCCTCTAATGTCCATTCCTCGTATTGCGCTCACCATGGGGGACCCTGCTGGGGTTGGCCCCGAGATTGTGCTGGCGGCCATCGTGAAGCGGGAGATCCTGTCGCGGATGCACCTGGTGGTGGTGGGAGATGTCTCGGTGCTCGAGCGTTGCAGCCAGGAGGTCTTTTCTCGGGAGCTTGCCTGCAGGGACGAGGGGCAGCTCTGCTTCGAGCATGTGGCAGAGCCTGGCGGGGACTTCCCCCTGGGCCAGCCCAGCGCTGCGAGTGGGAAGGCAGCAGCTGCTTACGTCCACAGGGCCTGCCAGCTGGCGCTAGCGGGGGAGGTGGATGCGATTTGCACCGCACCCATTCATAAGGTGGCGCTGCGTGCCGCGGGGTGTCCGCATGTGGACCACACCTCGATGCTGGGAGCGCATTTCGGGGTGGCTGAGCCCATGACGCTCTTCATTACGGCGGGACTGCGGATCTTCTTTCTTTCGCGGCACCTCTCCTTGCGGGACGCTGTGGACGCCATCAGCGTTGCGCGCACGACGGCTTTTCTGCGCCAAGCCTTTGGGGCGCTGCGGGACCTTGGCCTCGAGCGACCTCACCTGGCGCTCGCGGCGTTGAACCCCCACGCCGGGGACGATGGGCGTTTCGGCAGCGAAGAGCAGGAGCATTTGCGCCCAGCCGTGGAGGTCTTGCGTGGGGAGGGCGAGCTGATCAGCGGTCCGATCCCCGCAGACGCCGTCTTTCATCAGGCCGCTCAGGGAGCCTTTGACGCGGTGGTCGCGCTCTATCATGATCAAGGCCATATCGCCGCGAAGACCCTGGACTTTCACGGGACCATCGCCGCCACCCTGGGCTTACCCATCCCGCGGCTCTCGGTAGACCATGGTACCGCCATGGACATCGCCTGGCAGGGCAAGGCCAACCCCCAAAGTTTGTTGCTGGCGCTCGACGCCGCAGTGGAGTTGGCTCAAGGCCGCCTTCCACGCAGGCCTCACCCCCTTTAGGTTTTCGGGCCCTGCTCGCGCTCCTCGGCTAGAGCCAGAGCCTTCGTCAGCTCCGCGAGGGTGTCCTGGGCCAGCAGCTGGCTTGATGCGTCGTGCGCCTCCCCAAGTCGAGCCATCAGAGCAAAGCCCACAGGGTCCTTCTCATGGTCCTCGGCCGTTGTTGGGGCCGCATCATCACCCCGAAGCGCGTCGATCGCGTGTCCGACATGGAGCGATTCAAGGCCACGTCCAGGCACATAACCCGTGGTCTGCTCTAGGGGAGTCTCCCTCAGGATGCCCTTCTCTCGTAAAACGCTCAGCACATCACGCGCCAACATCACGGGTGCACCGCTGAGCTTGGCCAACGCTTCTGCGTCGAGGGGGGGGTCGCCGCGGTGGAAGGCGAGTCCTGTTTCCAGCAGGAGCCGTGCGGCCAACTGCTCCCTTTCACGTTGTGAAAAACCTTTGGTGTGTTGGTCGACATCGAGCGCGTTGATGGTCTGGTTGGCCACCGTGAAGGTCACCCCAAAGAGCACGATCACCCAGCTGAGGTAGATCCAGATCATCAGCAGCGGCAGCACGCCCAGGGCTCCGTAGATGGCGCTGTACTTCACGGTGCCTGCTGTGGCCCAGAGAAAGATCCCTTTGACGGCGTTCCAGAGCAACCCTGCAACGAGGCCGCCCAAGAGCGCCGAACGGAAGCGAACCTTGGTGTTGGGCACCAGCTGGTAGAGGAAGATCAGCGCCAGAGAGACGGAGAGCATAGAGCTGCCGGTGACCAGCAGCCGTCCAAGGCCAAAGGGCAGCCATTCTTTGAGCAGGACGGTGAAGGCAGAGCTTTGTAGACGGGCTGAGAGAGAGAGGGAGATACCCACCAGCGGTGGGGCGAGAGTCAGCACCGCCCAGTAGATGGCGAAGCGCATATAGAGCGGGCGGACGCGGGTGACGCCCCAGATGCGGTTGAAGGCCTGCTCGACGTTCCCGAGCAAGCCCATGGCCGTGTAAAAGAGCACGATCACGCCGACGCCGGCGATGGCACCCGCGTTGATATTCTGGATGAATTTGTCGAGCCAATTGGCGATCTCACCTGAGCGTCCCACGGAGAGGTTCTCGACGATCATCTGGCGGAGCGGGCCCTCGACCCGCTGCAGCCCACCAAAGGCCTTGAAAAGGGCGAAGGCGACGGCGAGCACAGGAACGATGGAGAGCAAGGTGTGATAGGTCAAGGCCGCGGCGCGGCGTGAGAGTTCATCATCGCGCACGCTCTTGGCCGTGTGCACGAAGATCGCGGCCTGGTGCAGCAAGAAGGCCTTGTAGCGATGACCCGCGTCAGCGTGGCGTCGCGCTCGGCCACGAAGGGCGATAGGATCGAGCAACGCGGCAAGTTGGCCCAAAGTAGAGGTGTTGGAGGTCTTCTGGGTCATCGGGTGGCTTCCTCGCGGCCATGTTAACAGTTGAAGGAGGCAACGGGCTACTTGTCGTTGTCCGACCGACGAGCGCGTGACCAGCGTGGAGGCCACCCCTCCGAAAACGAAATACCCTGCAAAGGATCGGAGTATAAATTTTCGGGACTTGGCGATCCCTCTGGCTGGCATGGGGGTTGCGTAATGACGCAGCATGTTAAATCACTCGACCCGATTCAATCACTCAACCCGAGCCTGCCTGCTCATCATCTCCTTAGCGGCTGTCGCCGCCCCCTCTGTGGGCCAGGCTGCTGAGAATACATTTTCGTTGAAGCGGGCAAATCGAGCGTTGAACAAATACAAGCTCTACCGGGTGGGGAAGATCGCTGGGAGGAAGACGGGGAGGGTGTTGAAGCGTGCTGGAAACCTCGCCTCAGGTCACTTCACGCTCTTGGCGGACAAGGTGGAACGCAAGCTGAAGCCAGCGCAGACCGCCAACTTTCGCAAGATGCGCCTCTTCGACCCGCTGGCCGCCACGAACTTTCTCGCAAAGAAGATCAAAGAAGAGCCCATCATGTGGACGTGGGTGCCTGCTTCCTTGACGGTGTCCAATGGGATGCACTATTGGCTGGCCGTGAAGGCGGCCATGGGTGTTGGACCCGCCGCGGTGATCCGTATCCCCGCAGGCTTGGCCCTAGACGCAACGGCCATCACCGCGTGGCTCCACCACAAAGCCAAGCAGCTCAACCCCAACCAGACCATCAGCCAGACGGTGAGTGGACTGAAGGCAGAATATATCCAGTTTGCTCAGAAGGAGCGGCAGGAGAATCGAGCGCTGATGCAGGCCGAACACGCGGAAAAGTAGAGAGAATTTCTCTTCTGGGTAGAGACGTGTAGGCTTGGAGCACCATGGTGTGCTCTTCGTCTCTCGTTCGTCTCAGTCTCACGTTGCTGCTCTTGACGGGCTGTGAGAGGAAGGCGTCTCAGCCGCGCCGCGCGCTGGTTATCGCTCAGCCCAGAGCGGTGGAGAGCCTCGACCCGCCGCGCAATACCACCGCGGAGGGTGCGCAGGTCGTCTCTTTGCTCTATGAGCCCCTGATCCGCATCGACGGTGCGTCTGGGCGTGTTATGCCTGGCCTGGCCGCTCGTTGGAGTGTTGCTCCTGATGGTCGGACGTGGACCTTCCATTTGCGGCGAGGGGTGCGCTTCCATGACGGATCCCCCTTCGACGCCAAAGCCGTGGTCTATACCATCGATCGACTGCGGAACTCACGCCATCCGCACTACCATCAAGGGTATGCCGCCTGGCAGAACATCGTGCGCAATATCACGGCCATCGAGGAGACGGGCCGATTCACCCTGCGCTTGGTGACCAAGCGCCCCTTCGCGCCGTTCTTGCGCAACCTCGCTATTTTCCCCCTCGGTATTGTAAAGGCCCAACCCCTGGATCGCGCGATATCCAAGACCGTGGCGCTGACGCCTGTGGGCACGGGGCCCTACAGGATCAGCAGCCACCAGCGAGACGAGGTCATCCTTACGCGCAACCCCCACTATTGGGGCCCAAAAGCAAACGTCGAGCGGCTGGTCTTTCGCGCCATCAAGGAGCGTCGCCAAAGAATGCTTGGTCTGCAGAGCGGGACCCTCGATGTGGCTTTTGGTCTCGCGCCGGCGGATCGACCCATTGTGCAGTTGCACCCCGAGTTGCGGCTTCAGCGGGGGCGTGGTGACAACGTCGCCTACCTCGCGATGAACACACGACGTGCACCTTTTGATGACGTGCGGGTCCGACGCGCCATCAACCATGCGGTAGACAAAGGGTTGATCGTGAAGTTGGGCTTCCAAGGGCTCGCCACGGTGGCCCACGGCGCCTTGCCGCCGAGCGTGTGGGCTTACACCTCGAAGATCAAACGTTACAGCTACGATCCAGCGCGTGCCCGTCGTTTGCTGGGCTCGGTGGGCTACGACCCTGAGCGGCCCCTGCGACTCTATGTGATGAGCACCCCGCGTCCCTATTTCCCTTCCCCTGTCCTCGTGGCGCGGATCATCGCGCGCAACCTGGCGCGGGTGGGGATCCCTATCACCTTGGTGGTCAAGAGCCATGCGGAGCATCTCGCGGCGGTGGGCAGGGGTGAACACGACCTCTGTCTGCTGGGCTGGGTGGGGGATAATGGCGACCCGGACAACTTCCTCTACATGCTCCTCGACCGGGATAATGCCCGGATTGGGTCAGCGCAAAATGTGGCCTTCTTTGACCACAGCAAAGTCCATGAGCTCTTGATCGCCGCGCGCCAGGAGCTCAATCGTGCTCAGCGCAAGGAACTCTACCTGCGGGCTCAACAGTTGATCGCCGAAGAGGCGCCATGGGTCCCCCTCGCACATAGCGAGTACGATGTGGGTGTACGACATGATATTCGGGGCCTCTCCCTCAGCGCCAATGGCATCATCGACTTCGCCCGGGCTCGGTTCTAGTGGCGCGGCGTTTGATGATTCGCGCCTCTTTGCGCACGAAATTGGCCGGAGCCATGATGGCTACGGCCCTCGTCCCACTGGTGATCGCGGCCGCGGTGGCTCATGAGGTGACGCTCACACGCCTCGAACTCAGCCTCGAGATACGCGCGCGGAAGAACGCGCAGATCGCGCTCAATTTGCTTCTGCAACATGTGCAACGGGTGCGCGACGAGGTCGAGGCCTTCGCGCGGGCACCGGACCTCATCGAGCTGCTCACCCTGCAACCCTCGCTCGTCCCAGCGCTGGTGCGAGAGCGCGCACGCGTCATGACCCCAGCGGTGGTGGAGGTGGCCGACAGGCGGGGCAAAACCGTCGCTCGGGCTAACGCGCCAGGGGCTAACGCGCCGCCCGAGAAGACGTTCCACGGGGGCCTAGCCCTGCTCAAGGCGCTGAATTTCGAGCGCTACATCACGTTGGCTCAAGTTGGCAAAGACGTGGTCATCCGAGCAGCAGTCCCTGTGGTGGATAACGAGTTTTCTCTGCGTGGCGTCGTGATCTCCACCGTGGCGCTGGACGATGATCTCGCAGGCTATTTCAAGGGTGTGTTGCGTGCGGAGGTGGCGTTCGTCGCCAATAACAGGATGGTGGGCACGACCTTCTTGCAGCGCGGCAGGACTATGGGTCGAGCGGAACTCCTGACGCAGATCACGAAAGCTCTGGGCGCGGACCATCCGGTCCTTTCGTTGGGAGGAGACGATGATGGGGAGTTCGTGGTCGCCGCCATCCCGCTGCAGAGCGCCGCCGGTGAGAGGGTTGGATCCATTGTCGTGGGACTTGACCGCGATGAGTTCATCACGGCGCGGCGCGGAGCCCAACGCGCGCTGCTCTTCGCATTCATCGTGGCTCTCTTCGTGGCGTTGGCTGGTGCGACCATGTTTGGTGGGCATATTACGGTGCCTCTTTCTCGGCTGCATCGGGGGATCTTGGCCATGGCCAAAGGCGACCGTTCACACCCGTTGGACATCGACACGGCGGATGAGATTGGTGAGCTCGCGCGCAGCTTTCATGACATGCGTTTGGCCCTCGATGAACATGAGCGTCGGCTCGCCGACCGTATCAGCGAGCTTTCGACCCTGCACCACGTAGGACGCACCTTGGGCTCGGTGCTCGAATTGGACGCGGTCCTTCGCATCGTCGTCACGGAGCTGTCAAAGGTGTTGCGGGTGGAGCGCTGTGCGTTGCTCACTTTGCGCGAGAAGGATGGCGAGTTGCTCTTGCGGGCTCACGCAGGGCTCGGAGGGGAGGAGGGACCGCCGGCCCTACCGCCCACATGGCTGGCCTTAGCAGCCGCGGCCATCGCCGAACACGGCATTTGTGTTGATGGACGCCACCTCGCGGTGCAGCTGGAGACCCGCGACAAGGCTCTGGGAGCGCTGGTCTTGGCGCGAGCCGCAGACCTTCCCGAATTCTCCGAGGCGGCGATGCATCTGGCAGAGACGTTCGCAGGCCAGGCGGCCGCGGCCATTGAGAATGCGGGGCTTTACCAGGCTGTACGTCGCTTCTCCGAGGGGCTCGAGCGCGAGGTGGAGAAGAGGACCGCTGAGCTGCGCCTGGCGAACGTAGAGCTGGAACGCACGCTCTCTGAGCTCAAGGAGACTCAGACGCAGCTGATCCTTTCTGAGCGATTGGCTGGCCTTGGGAGCCTAGTAGCCGGCGTCGCCCATGAAGTGAACACACCCTCCGGGGCTATCCAGGGGTCGGTGCAGATCCTCCCCGAGACGCTCAATCGGACCCTGGTGCTCGGGGCGCGCCTGGCAGAGCAGCTGAGCGCCGACGAGATGCGACGCATGCTGGCGACCCTCTCTGAGGCGCGGCCTCGACTCGCGAAGCATGGGGTGCGCCCCCCAGCTGAGGTGCGCCGTCAGGCGGCAAGGCTACAAAGGGATCTATCAGCCCTTGGCATCAAGAGCGCGAAGCGGCTGGCCCAGAAGCTAGTTGCTTGCGGGGCGGAATACTTGGCGCCTTTTGTTGTCGAGCTAGCGGATCGCTCAGACCCTAACGATGTCGTGGCGTTAATAGAGAATCTTGCATTTTTGAGCCGTGGAATTGGTGCCATTGAGACGGCCAATAAGCGCATCATTCGCCTCGTCAAGGCGCTGCGCGCGTACTCTCACGCGGACCCCGATGCGTTGGTGGAGGTTGAGGTCACCGATGGCATCGAGACGACGCTCACCATCTTGCACACACAGCTCAGGGGCGTGTCTCTGGTTCGGAAGTATAGAGAAGTACCGAAAATTCTTGTGTATGTTGACGAGCTGAACCAAGTTTGGACGAACCTGTTGCACAATGCGATACAGGCGCTCGAAGGAGAGGGCACGATCACCATCGAGACCTTCGTGGACGGTGACGAGGTTGGCGTTAATATTACGGATAATGGGCCTGGCATCCCCTCGGATGTTCTGCCCCGCATCTTCGAACCGCATTTTTCGACCAAGCCGCGGGGAGAGGGGACGGGGTTGGGGCTTGGCATTGCGCGCAAAATCGTGGAAAAGCATGGAGGGATGATCGCAGTGGAGTCCAGGCCTGGTCATACGAGCTTCACAGTGCACCTTACGGTCGCTGGCCCGCGCCGTGATGAGGCGACGAGCGAAAGAGAGAGGGTTTAGATGAACGACCCTGCGCGCGACGAACTCCATGATCACACAGTCGTCGCGGCGCATATTATCTGTGTTGACGACGATGAGGCGATCCTCCATGTCCTCAGGCAGCAGCTCGCTCCTTTTGAAGAGACGCATGAGATCGATCTCGCCACAAGCGGACAGGAAGCCCTCGATTTGCTGGTAGACCTCGATCGGGATCGCGAGGCTGTTGCTCTAGTCATCGCAGATCAGATCATGCCCGGGATGAAGGGCGTGCAGCTCCTGCAGCAGATTCACAAAACCCACCCAGAGACGTCGAAAATTCTCCTCACAGGGCAAGCTGGACTGGACGCTGTGGTGCACGCCATCAACCATGCGGGGCTGAACCGCTACATTTCCAAACCCTGGGATGAGCCAGACCTCCGCCTCACGGTGGAGAGCTTGTTGAGCCGCTACCAACTGGCGTGTGACAACGCGCATCTGATCGAGTGTTTGCGCCGCAAGAACGATGAACTCAGCTTTCTCAACCGGGACCTCGAGGCCCGGGTGGATGCGCGTACACGTGAACTCGTGGAGGCCAACGAGCGCTTGGTGCGCCTGGCCATCACCGATGGTCTCACGGGCAAATACAACCATCGCTATTTCCACGAGCGCGTCGCCCTCGAGGTTGAGCGCAGCCGTCGGAGCGGATCTCCGCTTTCACTGTTGATGATCGACGTCGATTTCTTCAAGCGCTTCAACGACACCCATGGCCATTTGGCTGGAGATGGCGCTTTGAAGCGGGTGGCGGCGCTGATTAGCGAGGACCGACGCGTAAACGACATTGTGGCGCGTTATGGTGGCGAGGAGTTCGCGGTGTTGCTCTTGGACACGTCACCTGGGGCGGCCGAAATGGTGGCTGAGCAGATGCGTGAACGGATAGCGAACTCGGGTGAAGCAGAGTTTGTTGGCGAACGCTTGACCATCAGCATTGGTGTGGCTGCCTGTCCTGAGCACGCGTTGGAGGGCGAAGCGCTGGTGGATGTGGCCGATCAAGCGCTCTATCGCGCCAAAGATTTGGGGCGCGACCGTGTTGAATTGGCGCAGGTCAAGTTGGCGTAGGCCGGCGTGAACCCAAAGAAACGAAGTTTGGAGGAGATCGCGTGAAGGTTGGAGTGATTGGCGCCGGCAGCTGGGGGACGGCCCTGGCCAAGCTCGCAGCGCAGGCCGGGCACGAGGTGATGGTTTGGGCCTACGAGGAGGAGGTCGCGCGGCAGATCGTGCAGGGGCGAGAAAATGAGGTCTACCTCCCAGGCGTGGAGTTACCGCCGCTATACGCCACCCACGCCCTAGAAAAAGTCGTCGAGGCCCAGGATCTGCTGATTTCCGTGATGCCCTCGCATGTTGTGCGCGAGGTGTGGGCCCAAGCGGCAGGATCCATCGGCGGGGATCCCGTGGTGGTTAGCGCGACCAAAGGGATCGAGCAAGTGACCCTGGCTTCCATGGTAGAGGTCTTGCGCGAGGAGTTGCCACGGAGGCTGCACCACCGACTCGCGGCTCTCTCTGGGCCGAGCTTTGCCAAGGAGGTGGGGCAGGGGCAGCCCACCGCGGTGGTGGTAGCCGCGCGAGATATCCAGGTGGCCAGCCAAGTGCAGCACGCGCTGCGAACACCCTACTTTCGCACCTACAGCAGCACCGACCTGACGGGAGTCGAGATTGGCGGCGCTGCGAAGAACGTCATGGCCATCGCTGCCGGGATGGCTGATGGCCTTGGCTTTGGGCACAACTCGCGGGCGGCGGTGATCACGCGGGGTTTGGCTGAGATTACCCGCTTGGCTGTGGCAAAGGGAGCCAACCCGATGACCCTCGCTGGACTCTCTGGCATGGGAGACCTGGTGTTGACCTGCACAGGCCACCTCTCGCGGAACCACAAGACTGGGGTGGCGCTGGGGAAGGGACAGACGTTGGAGGAGATTCAGGCTGCGAGCCCAATGATCGCCGAAGGCATACGCAACGCCGCATCATGTCGCGCCCTCGCCTTACGCATGGGGGTCGAAATGCCCGTGGTCGAGATGGTCTACGACGTATTGTACTCAGGCCTGTCGCCGGTCAAAGGAGCTAAGCAACTCATGTCTCGTGAGCTGAAGAACGAGCTCTCCACGTACACGCCATGACGGGAGCACGGATCCCCAGGGTGAGCGTGATCCATTCCGCCATGCTCTTGGTCCTTGGCTGCTCTGTCTTTGGTAGCGGCTGCGCCGAGGAGAAGGCTGCTCCCCCGACCGAAGAGGCCGCTGAGGCGGTTGAGATCGTCCTGAAGAGCGAACCTCCGGGTGCCGCCGTGCTCCTCTCAGGGCGAGACCGTCTTGGAGAGACACCCCTCACGTTGCGCCGCCATGCGGGGGATCGACTGCGCTTGCACTTTGTCAAGGAAGGCCACCGTACGTCCGTTCGCGAGATCTTCCTCGAAGGAGGCGTCAAGCAGTCGTTCATCGTGAAGCTGCGCCCTGATGCAGGCACCATCATTGTGGACACGGGGATCATTCGTGGTGCGAAGGTTTTTCTGGATGGCACCTATCGCGGGAGGTCTCCGGTGCGGCTGGAGGCCACCTTGGGAGGCCACCTGCTTCGGATAGAAAAGGACGGGGCTGTACCTTTTGAGAAGCAGATCCGCATCGAAAAGGCAGGGCAGCAGGTGCGCGTCATGGTGCCGGTGACCCCCAAGAAGATGCAGGGAAAAAAGAAGAAGCGTTCGCAACGCAAGTCGCGATCGCGAAGCAAGAGAAACTAGAAATCGTTGACGACAGTTACGGTGGAAGCACGAGTTAATGCCATGACGGTGAGCATTTTTCACCAGAAATACACACTGCAACGCAAGCTAGGCGCAGGGCGCCTGGGCGAGGTCTTCAGCGCTCTGCAAGAAGGGGCGGCGGGGTTTTCACGCCCAGTGGCGTTTAAGCGCTTGAGCGAGATAACACAGGCGCGCAGCGAGCTTTGTCGTGTCTTTCTCGCAGATGCACAAATGGCAGCCCTACTTTCGCACCCGCATATCGTGCGTATCCTGGATATTGGGATGGAGGAGGACCACTACTATTTGGCGATGGATCGTGTAGTGGGTTGTGATGTGCGACGGCTCGCAGAGAGCGCGACCCAACGTGGCAAGGAGATGCCGATGGAGATCGGCGTCGGCATTGTTCTCCAGCTCCTTCAGGGCTTACGACACGCCCACCGGCTGAGGGATGAGGATGGTCGCCCCCTCAGTATTGTGCATCGAGCGATTCGCCCAACCAATGTGTTGGTCTCCCTCGATGGCATCGTGCAGATCTCTGACTTCACCATGGCGAGAGCAGAGCGCCAACTCTTCCGGCAGCTGGGGGAAGAGCCATCCCTCGCCAAGCTGAGCTATATGGCGCCAGAGGCGCTCCTTGGCGAGCCACTCGATCAACGCTCGGATCTTTTCAGTGTTGGGGTGTTGCTCTACGAACTCACGGTGGGGCAGCGTTTGGTGAGGGGTGATGATCGGGGAGCGCTCATCAAGGCCATGGACCGACCCATCCCTCGACCATCATTTTTTCGCAAGGATTTCCCAGCAGAACTCGAGGAGATCATTCTTCACGCCCTGGAACATCAGCCGAGTCGTCGTTTTGCTACAGCTTCTGAATTCTATGAAGCTCTGAGCGGCTTCGATTTTGCGCAGCGTTTGCCCTCCAGCTGGGTTCATCTGGGGCTCTTTGTTAGTGAGCTTCTGGGGCACGACAAGGAATTTCGGCAGGAGTTCAAGCGGACGGACTCGGATTTGCGCCGGCTCTCCTTGGAGGGAGAGCCGGGCTCTGGGGTCAGACGGCAGAAGGTGGAGGTGCCTCCGCTACACTTATCAAAGCGGCTGGCTGAGCCGGTGGAGGCTCAGGACCCAAAATCTCCTCCATCTGTTCCATCTATTCCTGCGCCCATAGACCACACAGTGATGGTTACAGCAGACCTCGTGGAGGATGAACTCGACCTGGAGGGATCACAGGCGAAGATCTTGATGGACGATGGGTGTTTCTTTGAGCTGCTTCGTCCAGGCAAGCGGTCGAAGACCTCTGAAGAGACCCATGGTTCGAAACGCTCGAGCAGCTCGGAGGTGGAGGTCCTGCCGGCGAGCAGCGATGAGCCTGTGGAGCTGCTGCTGAACCGCCGGACTCAAGACAACCATGATCTCGAGGCCGTGGATGGCGAGTTCAGTGAGCCGCATGATGAGCTAGAGCTGGTGGATATAACTAGGGGCGGGCGAAGCCCTGGCCGCTGTGAAGCAGAGGCTAGCGGGCAGAGCCTTCGCTGTGAAGCAGAGGCTAGCGGGCAGAGCCTTCGCTGTGAAGCAGAGGCAACGAGCGGCGGGCTGCTGGCGCAGAACACCCTCGAGCTGCGGGAGGATGAACTTCTTCCCCCCGATGAGGAGGATCTCGAGGAGATTCTGGAGAAGGCGCAGCCACCTCCGCCTCCGAGTCCAACTCCACCTCCAATCCCATTTCCGGTGATCGAGGATGCAGTGGAGGAAGAACCGGTGTTCGAAGAGGAAGACCCGGTGTTCGAAGAGGAAGACCCGGTGTTCGAAGAGGAAGACCCGGTGACGGTGATCCAAGACCCAGCTGTAAAAGAGGACCTGGTGACGGAGACCCAAGGCCCAGATTCGGTGACCGTGAGGCAAGATCCAGGTGAGACCGACGCTCCAGGTGAGACCGACGCTCCAGGTGAGACCGACGCTCCAGGTGAGACCGACGCGACCGACGCTCCAGGTGAGACCGACGCTCCAGGTGAGACCGACGCTCCAGGTGAGACCGACGCTCCAGGTGAGACCGACGCTCCAGGTGAGACCGACGCTCCAGGTGAGACCGAAGATGCGGTGACGGTGACGCAAGACCCGGTGGAGAAGAGCGAAGAGCCGCAGCGGGGAGGGGAGAAGTCCAAGAAGCGGAAGAAGAGGCGCCGAAAACGAGACCGATCCAGAGGATCTTGAGATCTACCTCCCATGGTCGTTGCCTCGCAGATCCGCGCCTGAAGAGCAGAGGTGGAATTGACCTCCGTCGCCGGTGGCGGTAGCATGAATTACGATGAATTCTCGTCTTTTGGATAAACTGAAGGAGTTTCGCTGCCCGGCGGAGACGGAGATCCCCAAGGAGTTCTTGGTGGTGGCGCAGCTGACGGGTATCGACTTCGAGGGCATCTTTAATTCACCAGAGTTCGAGGTCGAAAATGCCTTTGATGCTCGTTTCGGCAAGATGATGGTCCATACGGCTTCGCATCTCCTTGGCGGGGATGCATGTGGGCTCCTTGGTTATACCGAGCTGACGCAACTTTGTCTGTTGCTGGACCATCGAGCGGTGAGCCGTCGGTGGACCGATCCGACGGACCTACAGAACTATCTGGTGGGGCTCGCCTCGGCGAAGATGACCTTGCTGCTCGAGGAGGAGGCGCTTTTCATTTGTCGCCTCTATGCCTTCCCCAACGCTGCGCTGGTTGGCGGGTATTTCGTCTGGCGTCAGCAAGAGGCGTATCTCAACGCCTTGAATGGCTATTGCCGCCTTGTCCTTGGGCGCAAGGGCTCTGCAGAGCAAGCGGACAATCTAATCGCGGGCTTGGGGCCGGAAGAAAAAGAAGAGATCCTTCGCCAGAACGATATCGACTATGAGAGCATACCTGCCTGGCAGCGCTATGGAGCGAGTGTGCATCTTGGTACTGACGGTGAGGTGAATATAGACACGGTGTTGCCCACAGATGTTGCCTTTGGTGAATACGCTACTCAATATCTCGCCAAGGTGAAGACCGACTAGACCTTCGCGGCGTATGTCGCGAACCCAAAGAGACGTCATCTAGCGCCCTTGGTGCTTAGACGGGGAGGGGGCTTGCATTGGCAAAGGTGGGGGGTGCGAAGCCGCTCGGAGAAATCCTCCTCGAGCGCAGCGTGCTCACACGGCCACAGCTTGAAGGAGTTCTGGTTGAGCAGAAGCGTAGTGGGCGGAGGCTTGCCAGCGAGTGCTTGGCGCAAGGCTTAGCGAGTGAAGAGGTGCTCCTTGCGGCACTGAGCGCTCAGGTGGGAATTCCAGGCATCTCTCTTGAGCGCCTCTTGCTTTCCTTGCGTTTCCTCAAGGTGCTTCCCCTATCACTCGCCAATAAATATTGTATTTTGCCGGTGCGGGTTGGGCAGGGACAAATCTTCCTGGCCACTCGCGACCCCTCTCTTGGGGACTTGCGCGATGAGTTGGCGTTTCGCTCGAAGCGGCGCATTGTTCTCTGTGTAGCTCTCGCCTCCCTACTGGAGGATATGCTGACGGCAGCCTATTCAGCCAAGACGAAGGGAGAACTCGAACTCAGGGGCAGGCGCGCCGAGAACAATCTCAGCGAACCCTTACCCTTCGTGGTGGACGCAGGCGTAGCCGATGTCCCGTCGAGTGTATTGGATGATTCCGCGGAGGATCCCGCGTCCTCAGCTGTGGAGATCGAATTCGAAGCTTCTCCGCCTCCACCTGTCGCCCATGATGGTGTGCTCACGGCGGAGCCCCCCACAGCTGAAGCGGCAGAGCTGCTTGGCAGGCCGCAGGTGCTAGTGGTAGACGACGATGTGGATCTCGCGCGTCTGGTGCAAAGGCTGCTCCAGGGGGTCGGCCTCACCGTGAACGTCGCCCACCGCGGGCTCGAGGCTCTGACGCGCGTCAGGGAGGATCCACCAGACCTGCTGATCCTCGACGCCATGTTGCCCGAGGTGCACGGCTTCGACATCGCGCGCAAGCTGAAGGAAAGTGAACGGTACCGGCAAATCCCGATCATCATGGTTTCATCAGTCTACCGGGGTTGGCGAATTGCTCAGGACCTTCGGGAATCCTACCAGGTGGAGGAATTCCTCGAGAAGCCAGTAGATTTTGAGATCCTTCTTCGAACCGTGCAGCGAGCGCTCGATCGCAAGACGAACCGTCGCCGCGTCATCAGCAGCGCCGTGCGAGCGTATCGGCGTGGGCTGAGGCGCTACCAAGCCAATGATCTCGACGGTGCTATCACATACTTCAAGGAAGGCATCAGCATCGATCCCCTCGCGGCCAAGCTGCATCATCAACTTGGTGTCCTATACTTGAAGAAGCGAGGCATGGTGTATCAGGCGATCGAGGCGTTCGAAGCAGCAGTGCAGCTCGACCCCCGCTTCTTCTCTGCGTTGCGTTCCCTTGCCGTGTTATATCAGCGCAAAGGGTTTCTTAATAAAGCCATCGAGATGTGGGAGCGGGCGGTGCGTTGCAGCCCAGACGAGCGAACGGCGCACAAGCTTCGCGAACACCTGATGACCTTGCTATCATCCTGAAGATGCTGATGCCGAGAGCCTCGCGAACCTGGAGCCAAGAGTGAAGTTCGTCTGCGAAAACTGCAAAACCAAGTACTCCATTGCTGACCAGAAGGTCCGGCGCAAAGTGCTGAAGATTCGCTGCAAGAACTGCGCGAATATCATTGTTGTGCGCGATCCCACCCGTGGCCACGATGTGCGCGGCCCTGACGCGCTGCGGCCCGGCCCCAAGACCGCAGCGCCTGCTAGCGCGCTGGATCAAGCTTTTGACGGGGCGTTTGCGCCCAGCAGCCCAGTGCGCCAGGTCGGTGGCGCGCCAGGACAGGGTCTGCAGGCTGTGGCCAGGGCTGCACAGGTGGGCGACGAGAGCTTCGAAGAGATGCAGACCGTCTATGACGATGTCCCTGGGCGCTCTGGAGCCACACCCCTGCCCAAGGACCTGCCTAAGGATGAAGGGGAGGAGTGGTACCTCGCCGTAGACGAGCACCAATTCGGCCCTATGTCGTTCAACGAGCTTGCCAAGCGGGTGAAGCGTGGGGAGGCCCATGGAGATGAGGCCTTCGTTTGGCGTGACGGCTTCGACGAGTGGGTCGAGGTGGCGAAGGTGCCGGAGCTGCGTCCCTACGCCCCCCCTCCAGCGCCGCCCAGCCGTTCTGGCCTCTACTCCGCAGTGAACCTGCAGAATATGGTGGATCCCCCCGGCGTTACGCCGCCGGGTGTTCCAGTGGGTGTTCCGCCGGGTGTTCCGCTGGGTGTTCCGCCGGGTGTTCCGCCGGGCCCCCCTGGCGTTTTCCCGCCCGCCGTCGCGACGCCAATGCGGGCCCCTACCATCACACCAGCACCGGTTGTGGCTCCGCCGATTGGACCTGTAACACAGGAGCCAGCGTTACCCCTTCAGCCAGAGCTGCGCGCTTCAGCGCTGGAGTCGGGGTTGCGTTACCTGCCTGCAGCTTATGGGGACAGGCTCGATACGACGCTACCTCCACAGCTAGCGCCCGCTCCGCCACCAAAGGAGAAGGTCTCTGGCTGGTTCAAGCTCACCGCCGTCGCGGCCATGGGGACGCTCCTGATCGGCTTTGTCCTGCTCGTTTACTTTCTCTTTTTCGACCGTCCACCCCGCCAACAGGTTGCGTTGGGAACCGCCACGCACTTGCCCGCGAGCACGATCCAGCCAGGCCGCACGCTGGCTTCCAAGATTGAAGATCCCAAGACCGTTGTCTTCAAGCCGGTGGAGATCAGGAGGGACGAGCATGTCCCCACGAAGCACTCATCCAAGCGGTCCACCCCGCAGGTCACCCCTGAGGCGCAGAAAC
Organism: Deltaproteobacteria bacterium; assembly: GCA_019314525.1. GTDB lineage: Bacteria > Myxococcota_A > Polyangia > JAFCZD01. The sequence continues at coordinate 4,943 of JAFCZD010000087.1, read as the reverse complement.
CCGCGAAGAAGGTGACGGCGGCGGAGCGGCGGCAGCGTGAGTTGCTCAAAGCCATGGGGGGCGATGTCAGCGGCACGGTGCCCTCGGCGCCACGCGTCCGTCGACGACGCGCGGTGAAGGGACGAAACATCACGGGTGGCGAAATCCAAACTCTGCAGAAACGCCACGGCGCCATGCTGAAGGCCTGTTACACCCGCGCCAGCAAGCGCGACAACACGCTCAAGAACGTGAAGGCGATCGTGAACTTGACCGTGGGGAGTTCTGGCGCGGTAACAGCGGTCAAAGTCACCAATATGTCAGACTACAGCATGCGCATCTGCCTCGAACGATCCTTACGGCGCTGGGTCTTTCGCCCCATCGGCGGAAATCAGAAAGTGGACGTTTCTTTCCCTCTCTTGTTCCGCGCCAACTGAGCCCAGCTAGCCTCCCTCCTAACCACCACATCGGATGCGCTCAGCGCTGGCTGTGGCTTCTTCCACCAGCGAAGCGAAGTCGATCCGGTTTTCGGCGTCTTGTACTTTTGCGAGCTTGGCCCGCGTCGCGGGATGTTTAGGGACGAAGAGCGAGCATGTATCTTCAAAGGGCAAGATCGAGGTCTCGTAGGTGCCGATACGCTCAGCGAGATCGATAATCTCCCGCTTGTCGAAGGCGAGCAAGGGGCGCAGGACGAGCATATCTGTGGCGTCCTCAACGCAGCGCAGGTTTTCGAGGGTTTGACTCGCGACCTGCCCAAGGTTGTCGCCAGTGATCAGCGCTGTGCAGTGTTCTCGGGCAGCGAGGCGAGAGGCGATGCGCATCATCGCTCGACGATAGAGGATGACCGCCAGGTCTGGTGGCCCCTGGTTGCGCAGGCGCTCCTGCAGCTCTGTGAAGCGCACCACGAAGAGGTCTAGGGCCCCTTGTCGCGTGGTGACGCGCTCGGCGAGTTGGACCACCTTGTCTCGAGCGCGCTCGCCGGTGTGGGGCGGCGCGTGAAAATAGACCGCGGAGAGGGAGCAGCCGCGTTTCTGCATCAGGTGGCCTGCCACAGGGGAGTCGATGCCCCCTGAAAGCAAGAGCATCACCTTCCCGCTCGCGCCCACAGGCAGGCCTCCAGCGCCAGCGATACGCTCGACGAAGAGGAAGGTCTGCTTGCGACCGATCTCCACTCCCACCACCAAATCAGCGCCCTTGAGCTTCACAGGCAAGTTGAAACGCATGAAGATGCTCGCGCCCACGCGTCGGCCAACCTCAGGAGAGGGCAGGGGGAAGGTCTTGTCGCTGCGTTGCGTCTTGACGCAGAAGCTCTCAACATCACGCTCTTCGAGCACACGCTCCACCATCTCGATGCCCGCAGAGCCCATGGCGTCGATGTCACGGTCGACGATGCGTGCAGGGCTGAGCGAGGTGAAGCCAAAGACAGGCTGAAGGCGGCGCAAGACAGCGGGGCTTGCTGCCTCAGAGCAGTGCACGAAGAACCGTCCTTGGTCGCGCTCTACCTCTACGTCCATGCCAGCGAGGGCGCGCTTGGTGTTGTTCAATAAGAGCCGCTCGAAGAAGCCGCGATTGCCCCCCTTGATGAATGTTTCTCCGTGACGCAAAACGATCAGAGTGTCCCAGCTCATGGCCCCTTCCTTTTCCGCCGCACCTCCTCAAGAAGTCGCGGCATGGCCGAGGAGGCGTGTGACACCTCGTCCTCGTTGTTGAAGCGTCCCAGTGAAATGCGAATCACGTCGTCGGCTCCTTCGAGCCCCAGAGCGGCCAAGACCGTACTCTTGAGGCTGTGTCGACCATGACAGGCGGACCCGGAAGAGACATAGATCCCCTCTCGAGCCAAGGCGTTCACCGCGACCTCGGCGCGGACACCGGGGATTTGCACGGCTATGATGTGGGGAGCACGTTTTGGGCCATCGCAGAGCATCTTCGCGCCGAGGCGATCTTCGAGGGATGCGCCAAGGGCACGGGTCCATCGCCTCAACGTCTCGGGATCCCCCTTGCCCTTGAGGCAGGCCATACCAAAGGCTGCGATGCCAGGCACATTCTCAGTGCCTGGCCGCAAACCACGCTCCTGGCCGCCGCCCCCGTAGAGCGCGGCGGGCGCTCGCCCACGGATCACGAGGCAGCCCACCCCCTTGGGCCCATGAAGCTTATGCGCCGAGGCGGCGATAATATCTGCTCCCAGCTGACCCATATCCACGGGCAGCAACCCAAGGGACTGCACCACATCACAGAGCACCACACAGCGTGGGGCCGCGCGCTTGACGATGCGTGCCGCTCGCGTCACGGGCTGGATCGCCCCGAGTTCGTTGTTGACGTGCATCAACGCCAATAGAAAGGTCTCCTGACGCACCATGCTCGTGAGCGTTTCTAGGTCCAGGCGCGCATCTTCCATGCACACGGGCACCTCTTCCACTATGTGTCCACGATCTCGCAGCAGCTGCGCTGACTCTTGCACGGCAGGGTGCTCAATCGCCGAGATGAGGACGTGGCCAGGCTTTGACTCCCGGGCAGCGATACCGAGGAGAGCCAGCGCCAAGGCTTCAGTGGCTCCACTGGTGAATGCGACCTCTTCAGGCTCCGCGCCCACCGCGTCGGCTACCTGCTGACGTGCTTTGCGCATGATCTGTTCGGCCTCCAGCCCAAGGTCGTGACGTGACGAAGCGTTGCCGTAGGCCTCTGTGGCGATTCGGCTCATCTCCTGGGCGAATGCCGGATCCATCGCGGTGGTGGCAGCGTTGTCGAGATAAATCTGGTGCCTGGGAAACATAGGCTCATATAGTAAGCGTCTCGTGGATGGTCAACGTTTGTGTGGAGAAACTCAAGGATTCCGTGGATTTTGGCATCTATATCCATTACCCGCTGTGCCGTCGTCGTTGTGGCTATTGTGACTTTGCCACCCTGAGAGACCCAGATTTCCCCCATGTTGCCTACACCCAGCGAGTGCTGCAGGAGGCGGAGTTCCGTGGAGAGCAGTTCAAAGAGTGGCCTCTACGCTCGATCTACTTCGGGGGCGGTTCCCCCTCTTTGTGGGCATCCAGGGAGATGGCGCAGGTGGTCGCAGGGCTGCGTTCGATGTTCACCATCGCTCGCGATGGTGTTGAGGTCACGGTGGAATGTAATCCCCAAGATGTGGGAAGGCGAGAGTTGGCGGGGTTTGTTGAAGCTGGCATCAACCGCCTGAGCGTTGGGGCCCAATCGTTCGATGACGAGATGTTACACCGTCTAACTCGCGAGCATGACACCAAGCGAACGAGACGTTGCATCATGGATGCTCGCAAGGTGGGCTTCGAAAACCTCAGCATAGATCTCATCTACGGCCTCCGGGGGCAAGACACAGATCATCACCTCGAGCAGCTCGAGCAGCTCTTGGCCTTCACTCCAGAGCATGTTTCGGTCTACGCCTTGACGCTCGCCGCAGAGGCTCCCCTGCGCAAAGCGGGTGAAGGTGTGGTGGATGACGACGCCAGCGCGGGCATGCTCCTGGCCACCGTGGATTTCCTAGGCACAGCTGGGTATGCACATTACGAGGTGTCCAATTTTGCGCAGGAGGGACGGACTTCCGCCCACAACGAGGGGGTCTGGCGGGGGCGCCCCTACCTCGGTCTTGGCGCCAACGCTCATTCAATGCTTTGGAATCAGGGGAGAAATGTCCGCTGTGCTAATCCAGAGAGCTCACGATATATGAACGCTCCCATGCAAAGGTCAGCTCCGATGTTTCATGTGCGTGGGGCTGAGCTCGAAGAGCTCTCTACCGGGGCATCGCGTCACGAGATGCTGATGCTTGGTATGCGCACGCGTCGGGGTGTCAAGGAATCGGAGTACGAGGCCCGCTTTGGAGGGACCATGGACGCGCATTTTGGTGCTGCTCTAAACCAACTCCAGGCGGAAGGTCTGCTGAGAAAGGACCAAGGTGCTTGGTGTCCCAGCACGCATGGGATGTTCTTTGCCGATGCTGTGGCTTTGCGATTAGCCTCACCTTGACAGCTGCCTGGGCTGATTCGTTAGCATCATCGTTTTCCGCTGGTGGCCTCACTTTCGCCAAAGGTGAGATCATGCTAAAAACGTACGCGCTTTTGGAATGAAAACGCAAAGCTGGAGCAGACATTTGAGCGACCAGACATCTGAAAAAGAACAAGCCAAGGCCGTCCCCGTTCAAGAAGAAGAGGGATCTGCCTCTGTGGCCGCCCCTGGGGTTACCTACGAACTCGAGGTGGAAGATGGTCTCGAGGAACTCGAGGTCGAGGAACTCGAGGTCAAAGATGATCTCGAGGTCAAAGATGATCTCGAGGTCAAAGATGATCTCGAGGTCAAAGATGATCTCGAGGTCAAAGATGATGGACCCAAGGCCGAGGAGTTGCAGCAGGCCCGTGACGAGGCTGCTCAGTACAAAGATCGCATGCTGCGCATAGCTGCTGACTTCGACAACTTCAAGAAACGCGCGCGCCGCGACCTCACAGAGGCGACCAAGCAGTGCGAAAACAAGATCGTGCTCGATTTTCTACCGGTGATCGACAACCTCGAGCGGGCGTTGAGCCACGGGAAGCAGGGCGAAGTCACAGCTGAGGCGGCCAGCGAGTCGTTGGTTGGTGGCGTACGGATGGTCCACAAACAATTCTTGGGCCTGCTAGCTCGGTATGACATCGAGCCTTTCAGCGCTCAGGGGGAACCTTTCGACCCTGAACACCATGAAGCGCTGCAGCAGATGCACTCTGAGGAATTTCCGCGTAACACCGTAATGACCGAGATTCAGCGTGGCTATCGGCGTGGCGACCGGCTGGTGCGCCCCTCAATGGTGGTCGTGTCCATGGGGCCTGCTGAAGACAAGAGCGCCACTGAAGACAAGAGCGCCACTGAAGACAAGAGCACTGCTGAAGACAAGAGCACTGCTGAAGACAAGAGCACTGCTGAAGACAAGAGCACTGCTGAAGACAAGAGCACTGCTGAAGACAAGAGCACTGCTGAAG